>JBHWRK010000194.1:0-6365 GCA_043426715.1 Trueperella sp.
ACCAGACCGTCGCAGATTCGCCGTTCGACCACTGCCAACTCTGACCGATTCAATAAAAAGCTCAACATCCGTTTTTCGAGCGGCGAGAAGACACGTCAGTTATCGGTGCGCGCGCTTGCGATCCTTTTCTTTACCGTGCTCGGCATTGTCATCGTGGCGAACCCGCTCACCCAGTATCTCGACCAACAGCAAGAAAAACGCGAGCTTGTCCAGAAACTTGAAGACACGAGCGCCCGCGTCGAGCTTCTCGAACAGGAGTTGGCGCGTTGGCAGGACGACGACTTCGTGCGAAGTCAAGCCCGCGAACGCCTCGGCTACGTCATGCCCGGCGAGACGCTATACCTCGTCTCCGATCCGGCCGAGGGAACTCACGATGACCTCCTTGCTCAGCGCACTCAGGAAGTCAACGACCGGCGCCGCAAAGCCACTCCTTTTTACGGCACGATGTGGGATTCGATCGTCGTGGCTGGCGGCGCGGGCGACGTCGAGAACCCGTCGAACGTCCCGTTGATCGACGATTCGATGACACCGGCCGAGCCAGATTCGTCAAAGAGCTCAGTTGTACCCAGTGAGGATAGCGACGGTGCTGATGGGAGTGACAACGCCGAACCTGACGCCGATGGCGAAAGTAATGACGGGACCGTAGAGGACGTCGAGTAGGTACTTTCGAAGCGTGAGGTGAGGGGGCGCACTGCTGGCGCCGTATGCGGTGTCGAAGGCAGGCGGTAGGCTTGATCCCATGAATGACATGCCTACGGTTTCCGTGGAAACATTGAAGAAGGTGGCGGTGAACGCCACCAAGATCCGCGAGACGGACCACGACGTGATTACGGATCAACTTGGCCGCTATCCGCGCGGGCTGGTCGGGATTGGTGCGCGTTGTGCGTGCGGGAATCCAGCGGTGACGATCACCTCTCCGCGCCTTCCAGACGGCACGCCGTTCCCCACTCTTTTCTACCTGTCCTTGCCATTCCTCGTGAAGGAGATTTCCCGGATTGAAAGTTCGGGCGGCATGGAAGCGTTTAACGAGAGACTGAATGAAGACGCCGACTATCGTGCCGCGCACGAGCATGCCCACAAGGTATATGTGGAGCGTCGCGAAATATTGGGCGACTTACCCGAAATTAAGGATCGTTCTGCCGGTGGTATGCCCGATCGTGTTAAGTGCTTGCACGCGCTCGCAGGATACGCACTCGCGGTGGGACCAGGCATTATTCCGGCAGGCGACGAAGCGCTGGAACTCGCCGGATGGGATCCGGACGTGTGCCACTGCAACGATCCAGGAGACGACGAATCGGAGGGTGGAGGCATCCGATGAGAGTTGCGGGTATTGACTGCGGAACAAATTCGATCCGCCTCCTGATCGCCGACGTGCCAGGAGACAATGACCCTTTGGTTGACGTTGTGCGCCGCATGGAAGTTGCCCGGCTCGGACAGGGTGTTGATCGCACAGGTCGGTTTGATCCCGAGGCTCTTGAGCGCACCCTTGCATTCGTGGACGAGTTTGCAGACCAGTGCCGCGATTACGGGGTGGAATCGATACGTTTTGCCGCCACGTCTGCCACGCGAGACGCCTCGAACCGCGATATTTTTTTGAATGGCGTCAAGCAGCGCCTTGGTATCGAGGCGCAGGTGCTTTCTGGCAAGCAGGAGGCACGGGCGTCGTTTGAAGGAGCGACATCTGTGCTCGGAGAATTCACCGAGGAGCCGTTCCTTACGGTGGATTTGGGCGGCGGTTCCACGGAGCTTGTCCTGGGCCTCAACGATGGCACGATTCTGGCCGAAGCCTCGATGAATGTGGGCTGTGTGCGGATGCGCGAACGCCACATGCAATCAGATCCAGCTACCGAAGAAGAAATCACGGCTGCCCGTGCGGATGTTCAGGCTGCTCTTGACGGCATCGGCCTTGACCTGTCTGACACACGCACGCTCATCGGGCTCGCCGGCACAATCACCACAATCACAGCGAAGGTGCTCGATCTGCCTGCGTACAATCCAGACAGGATTCACGGCGCCGAAATGTCACTCGCGGACGTGGACGGCGTGTGCGAGTGGTTCATCCGCTCGACTACCGAAGAGCGCTCGAAGCTTCCGTTCCTGCATCTAGGCCGGATCGACGTCATACACTCCGGTGCGCTCGTCTGGCAAGAGATCATCCGCCGAGTTGCCGCTGAAACAGCCGCGAAGATACCCCTCACGCACACGATTACTTCGGAGCACGACATCCTTGATGGCCTCGCTCTGTGGGCGGCCCGAGAGCCCAATCCGCCGGTTCTATAAGTACTGCGAATGCTCGAAGGGGGGCGCTGGACAAATGTCCAGCGCCCCCTTGTCACAATAAGTGTCGCTTGTTGCCTTTAGCGGTCGTAGTGACCAGGATCAACCTCTGGTTCACCACCTGGGACTTCGCCCCAGGTTTCTTCGACGTCATCGTCTGCAATGACCACGCGACGCTCAAGAACCTCTCGTCTGTGGGCGAGCTCCTCTTCGCTGACGGGCTCGTACTTGGCGTGCCATGTTGCGCGCCAGCGGAGCAGGAGTGCGCCGAGGATGAGCGCGATGAGGGTACCGAGTAGGACGGCGACGCGAGCGTGCGGGCCAGCCGGATCATTGGCATCAAACGACAGAGTCGCGATGAGCAGTGAAACCGTGAATCCAATACCGGCGATCATGGACACTGCCATGACGTCCGCGAGGTGCATGCCCTTGCCAAGCTTGAGCTTGAGGACATACACAAGGAACGCCACACCGAGCGTAATGCCAACGGTCTTACCCACCGGCAGGCCGAGGTAAATACCGATGGCTGCAGGGTCAGTAAGCATCGCCAAGATACCGCCGGAATCAACGATGTTCACGCCTGCTGCGAAGAAGGCGAAGACCGGAAGGATGAAGCCGGCTGAGTAGAAGTTGAGCTTTTCGGTGTAAGCCTCGGTGAGGGGGAGTGGCTCGTCCTCACGCTGGAGCGCGGGAACCGTCAGACCGAGTGCCACTGCGGCAATCGTCGCGTGGATGCCGGACATGAACATGAACAGCCATGCCACAAGCCCAACGGGCCACAGGATGTACCACTTGCCGATGCGGCGCTGGACGAGGTATCCGAAGACGACGATCGTCAGCAGTGATATCCCGAGGTAGAGGAAGTTGAGATTGGACGAGAAGAACACGGCGATAATCGTGATGCCGAGTAGGTCGTCCACCACGGCTAGCGTGATAAGGAACGTTCTCATCGCGATCGGCAGACCCTTACCAAAGAGCCCGAGCACACCAACCGCGAACGCAATGTCGGTGGCTACTGGCACCGCCCAACCGGACCAGTTTGGCTCGGCCACCAAGAGCTGGGTGATGATGTAGACGGCCATCGGTCCCACCATGCCGAATACGGCGGCGATTATAGGAACCAGGGCCTGCTTAACATCGCGCAGCGACCCGATGACGAACTCCTGCTTAAGCTCCATTCCTACAATGAAGAAGAACATGGCAAGTAGAAAATCTGAGGCGATCACGGATGCCGTGATGGAGTGACCTGCAAATTGGAAGAGTTCGGTGAAAGCGAGTGTTTCATAGGCCTGCCGAGCTGCTTGTACTGGGAAGTTCGCCCAGATAAGTGCTACGACCGCGCCGATGATCAGGACGATTCCCGCCATCGTTTCGTTTTTGAGTGATTCGCGGTATCGCGTGATGATACCCATGGTGTCCCCAATCTGGTTGGTGCTTTTTGCTGTCACGATTGGCTGTGCAGTGACTATCTCAATAATCCTAAACCTTTTGTGAGTCCAGTTTCAGGCGTTGTCACCAATCCCAATCGGATCGTGTATTTTGGTCAGTCACTTTTCGCGGGTAATCTAGGGCATGCGCCCCCATAGCCCAATCGGCAGAGGCAATCGACTTAAAATCGATCCAGTCTGGGTTCGAGTCCCAGTGGGGGCACTTCAGATCTCGCAGATCGTGCTGCACCGAGAAAGGTCCGCGATGCTCAGCGTTCTTCGCCACCCCACGTATGCCAAGCTTTTTAGTGCACAGGTCACCGCACTCATTGGGACAGGCCTGCTCACGGTTGCGCTCGGCTTGCTCGCCTTCGACATCGCAGGCTCCGATGCCGGTATCGTCCTTGGCATCGCCATGGCCATCAAGATGATCGCCTATGTGGGAGTCACGCCCGTGGTTAACGCCCTGGTCAGCTCGCATCCTGCGAAACCGGTATTGATTTTCACCGACGTTGTCAGGGCGGGGATCGCACTGTTTCTTCCGGTTGTCGACGCCGAGTGGCAGATTTACCTTCTCATCTTCCTTTTGCAGTCCGCTTCGGCAACCTTCACGCCAACCTTCCAAGCTGTCATACCCGAGGTTCTGCCGGACGAAGATGAGTACACCAAGGCTCTCTCGCTGTCCCGCCTCGCCTACGACCTCGAGGCCGTCATCAGCCCCATGCTCGCCGCCGCGCTACTCACAGTACTTTCGTATAACAACCTGTTCATCGGCACGACCGTAGGATTCCTCGGCTCGGCCTTTTTGGTCATGTGGGTGACATTCCCGCGCATTGAGGCGCCTGAAGAAGCGCACTTCCGCGATCGCGTCACCCACGGCGCTCGCATCTTCTGGCGCAATCCCGAGCTTCGCGGCCTGCTCGGTCTCAATCTGGTGGTTTCCACCATGACTGCGATGGTTATCGTCAACACGGTGGTCATCACCCAAGGCACCCTCGGCCGCACCGAATCCGACGTGGCGCTCCTCCTAGCCGCGTATGGTACGGGCTCGATGATCGTCGCATTCGTCCTACCCGGTGTGCTCCAACGCGTGTGCGACCGCCGCGTTATGTTTGCCGGCGCTATGTTCCTGCCTGTCGCACTTCTCGCTACCGCAGCCATTTTGATGTGGACTGCCGGTACGGTGTCGTGGATCTTGCTAATCGCAGTGTGGATGATATCTGGAGCGACGACGTCGATGGTGCTTACGCCGTCGTCACGGCTTTTGCGTCGCGGGAGTACGCCTACGACTCGGTCCGCTGTGTTCGCCGCGCAGTTTTCTCTCTCGCACGCTTGCTACCTGCTGACTTATCCGCTCGCGGGCATTGTGGGTGCCCGCGTGGGACTCGCGCCAGTCTCGCTCATCTTGGCCGCGGTAGCCGTCATCGGACTTCTGGGGCCGGACGCGCTTGGACTCGTTTGCGCGCCTAGGCGTCCCGCTTAGTATGTGTAATCCCGCCGATGCACGAGTGATGTGAGTAGTTGCATTGAAGAAAGCTTTCGGATGGAGTTCGCCAGCCTCCAGCTCTATTTCCTGAAGCCTTGGGCGAGAACGGAGTAGGGGAAATTTCCCCTACCGAGTAAAAGCGGGCAATCCAGCCTTGTCTTCAGTTATCTCTCCGTTAAGATGTGAAGCGAATATGCCGCACTCGCGGCCCCAGCAACAGGAGGCTCCACATGAGCAATCCGATTATCAGCAATAATCCATATTTTAAGACAGGCGTGCAACGCCCCAACCAGGCGCCGCAGAGCTACCAGCAACCCCACCAGGGATACCCGGCATACCAAGGTCAACCATTTGCCGAGCACCCCGAGCGTCGTGGTGCCTTCGAGACGAGCCCAACTCCGTTCGAGGTCGACTCGGGTCGCATGACCTATCAGGATGCCCTCAATAAGATTGGCATCCTGCTCGGTCTTGCTGTCATCTCGGGTGTCGCCGCCGCAATTCTTCTTCCGCCGGCGATGTGGTTCCCAGCAGCGATTGGGACTACGATCGCCGCATTCGTTGTAGGCTTGATCCTCGCCTTCCAGCGCATGGTCAAACCCGGTCTTGCGGTCGCTTATTCTGTTCTCGAGGGCATCGCACTCGGCGCGATTACAGCCGCTTTCGAACAGATGATCCCCGGGATCGCCTTCCAAACGATAATGGCTACCGCCATCATCGTGGGCGTCACATATATGCTCCATTACTCAGGCAAGGTACGCACGTCCTCCAAGGGCCGCAAGGTCGTCCTCGTGGTCATGCTTGGCTACCTCGTTTTCTCGCTTGTGAACTTCGTTCTTATCCTCTTCAACGTGTTGCCCGGTTGGGGCGTGCGTGGATACGAAATCGCAGGTATCCCGCTCGGCGTGGTACTCGGCGGCGTGATGATCCTCGTAGCGGCCTACATGCTCGTGGCCGATTTCGAGGACATCAACATCGCCATCGCGAATGGTGCTCCGAAGGAGTTCGCGTGGACTACGGGAATCGCCATCGTCATGACGATCCTCTGGATTTACATCGAGGTTCTGCGCATCATTGCAATCTTTAATTCGCGTAACTAACGCTTATTGAGCGTGAAAGAGCGTTAGTGGTCGGGCAATCTACCCGATCGCAATAGAAGGCCGGCCCGCTTGGAGAGC
>JBHWRK010000195.1:0-7652 GCA_043426715.1 Trueperella sp.
AAGTGGCGACTTACCAGCCCCACCGATCGTCGTCGACGGGGAACCGGCCCGAAACACATATCGAAGGGTATCGCGGTTTGTTGTTTTTTGGAATAGTCCAATTTCACACTTTGTGGCCAGCGTAAAATTCACGACGTCGGAACTCGAACATCATGGTGTCTGTGACGAATGCCGGTGTGAGCCTACGTGGACAGTCTTGGGAGCTGTGGCAGGTCATGTTTAAGATGAGAGTGTGAGTACAGATCTTTTTGGCCTAATCGGCTTGACCTATGACGACGTTCTCCTTCTGCCCGGGGCAACAGATGTGGTGCCGTCCGAGGTGGACACGACCTCTCAGCTGACGCGCAATATCAGCGTGAAGGTTCCCCTGCTTTCCGCTGCGATGGACACTGTGACCGAGTCGCGGATGGCGATTGCAATGGCCCGCCAAGGCGGTCTTGGTATTTTGCACCGCAACCTGTCGATAGAAGAGCAGGCTCATCAAGTGCGAGTGGTGAAACGCTCTGAATCGGGCATGGTGTCCGATCCGGTGACGATTCACCCCGACGCCACGATTCGCCGGTGGGATGATCTGTGTGGCCAGTACAAGATTTCGGGCCTTCCGGTGGTGGACGAGGACAACAAGCTTCTGGGCATCATCACGAACCGCGATCTCGTGTTCATTCCAGAGTCTGAGTGGGACACGATGATGGTGTCAGAGGCAATGACCCCCATGCCGCTCATCACGGCGGGTGTTGGCACCACGCGCGAGGAAGCACAGGAGCTGCTACGTAAGAACAAGGTTGAGAAACTTCCCTTGATTGACGACGAGGGCCGCTTGTCTGGTCTGATCACTGTCAAGGATTTCACCAAGTCGGAGAAGTACCCGAACGCGACGAAGGACGCCGACGGACGTCTGCGCGTGGGAGCGGCGATCGGTTATTGGGGTGACGCGTGGGAGCGTGCTGAGGCGCTGGCACAGGCCGGCGTGGACGTACTCGTCGTTGACACGGCGAATGGTGAGGCCAAGCTCGCGCTGGAGATGATCGCGCGGATCAAGAGCGATTCACGTTTCGACGGCATTGACGTGATCGGCGGAAACGTGGCGACCCAAGAGGGAGCACAGGCGTTGATCGATGCGGGTGCGGATGCCGTGAAAGTAGGCGTTGGACCGGGATCGATTTGTACCACGCGCGTTGTGGCCGGCGTTGGGGTGCCGCAGATAACGGCGATCCAGTTGGCATCGCAGGCATGCAAGCCTGCGGGCATTCCGCTGATTGCAGATGGAGGCCTCCAATACTCGGGAGACATCGGCAAGGCCCTGGCTGCCGGCGCATCGACGGTCATGCTCGGTTCGCTGCTTGCTGGCTGTGAGGAATCGCCGGGCGAACTTGTGTTTGTTAACGGCAAACAGTTCAAGTCTTACCGTGGAATGGGATCGCTGGGCGCCATGAGCTCGCGCGGACGGGTGTCCTATTCGAAGGACCGGTACTTCCAGGCTGATGTATCGTCGGACGACAAGATCATCCCTGAGGGCATCGAGGGCCAGATTCCATTTCGGGGCCCACTGGGCTCGGTTATCTACCAGCTCGTTGGTGGCCTGCATCAGACGATGTTCTACACCGGTGCGCGTACGATCAAGGAACTGACGGACAATGGCCGATTCGTGCGTATCACATCTGCTGGCTTGCGTGAATCGCACCCGCATGACATCCAGATGACGGCTGAAGCACCCAATTATTCGTCGAAGAACTAAATCTTCACGATGTCTGACTCGCCGAGTTTTTGGATCGAGGCAGTTATAGGGAGACGGGCCAACCGCGTGGCTCATTAGCCGCGCGCGGATAGTGACGTGAGATGAAATCGGTGAACTCTTCGTACGCCACGCGCTGATCGTTGTCGATCACATCGAGTGGAGCATCCCCAAGAGCGGGATACTTTTCGAGAATCGCATCGAGGACACGCAGTGTCATTCGCACGTCCCCTTCGGCGTCGTGGAATGTTTCGTCCGCCGGTACTCCGTAGTGCGTTGCGATGTGGGCGAGCGTGCGCTTGCCGCGGCGGTACCGGTCCACGTGACGATCTAGGAAATATGGATCAATCACTGGGTAGATTTTCCCGCCCAAGCGATCGGCCACCGTTTGTAGGCCGTGCCGAGCAAGTTCGTTTTCAAGCAACGTGAAATCGTACGACGCGTTGTAGGCCACCACGGGGTTACCTCCCGACATGTGACGGGCTAATATCGCCGCAATCTCCTCAAGGACGTCCTTAATCGGCCGTCCGTCGCGTCGCGCTTTTTCCGTGGTAATCCCATGAATCGCAGCCGCGCCATCAGGAATATCTACACCGGGATCAGCCAGCCACGTGTAGACCTGCTCACGGCCCCCATCCTGAATCACGATCGCGGCCGTGACGATTCGATCTTCACGAACATTGATGCCTGTGGTTTCGGTGTCGAATCCGGCGCGCGGAAGGGATGTCCACATATCGTCTCCTACTAGGTTGTTTTCCAGTCTAGATTGCTGAGCCGACAAACATCGAACGAGGGGCGAGCAACCGCCCTTCGAAGATCGGCCCGCCTCCACGATCTTGACCGACGCGATAGGGTAGTGAGCGTGAGTGAAACGGAAATTGGACGCGGAAAACGCGCACGAGTCGGCTATTCCTTTGATGACATCTCCGTGGTTCCGTCTCGGAGAACCCGCGACGCCGCGGATGTGTCAATATCGTGGCAATTCGATGCCTCCCTGCTCGATATTCCGATTCTGTCTGCCCCGATGGACTCGGTTACCTCGCCGCAGACGGCGATTAAGATCGGAGAGCTTGGCGGAGTCGGTGTGCTCGACCTCGAAGGGCTATGGACCCGTTACGAAGATCCCATGCCGATCTTTGAACAGATCGCGAACGAACCGCCCGCAACGTCCACGGCGCTCCTGCAGCGTCTGTACCGTGAGCCGATTAAAGACGAACTCATCGTTGAACGGCTTAATCAGATCCGCGAATCTGGCCAGCTCGTCGCCGGCGCACTCTCGCCGCAACGTACCCAAGAACACTGGCGAACAGTCGTCAACGCGGGAGTGGAACTGTTCGTCATCCGCGGCACCACGGTCTCGGCCGAGCACGTGTCGTCCAATCGCGAGCCGCTTAATCTAAAACGTTTCATTTACGAGCTCGACGTACCCGTCGTGGTTGGTGGCGCTGCCTCCTACACCGCGGCCCTCCACCTCATGCGAACGGGTGCGGCTGGAGTTCTAGCCGGCTTTGGTGGAGGAGCGACGACGGCGAACCGGCGTACAGTTGGCGTGGCTGTTCCGATGGCGACGACGGTGGCTGACGTTGCCGCCGCGCGGCGCGAGTACATGGACGAGACAGGCGGTCGCTATGTCCACGTGATCGCTGACGGCCAGGTGTCGACCTCGGGCGATCTCGTCAAGGCCATTGCGTGCGGCGCTGACGGAGTCATGCTCGGTACGGCTCTGGCGCGTTCCACCGAGGCTCCCGGGCACGGATATCACTGGGGTGCCGAGGTTTATCACAAGGATTTGCCACGCGGTGAGCGCGTGGAGGTTGGCACCGTGGCCGATCTGGAAACCATCATCAATGGCCCCTCGACCAGCGCGGATGGACTAACAAACTTCACAGGAGCGCTCCGACACGCGATGGCGATGACGGGGTACTCGGACCTCAAGGAGTTCCAGCGCGTACTCGTATCCGTTGGTTTTTAGGCTGTCTGCTGGATCACTAACCCCTGCAACGGGACCAGTTTTAGTGCAAAATTGAATTAATCTGTTAATTTCCTCAAAGGAGAGATATGACTGAGTACCGCATCGAACATGACACGATGGGCGAAGTAAAGGTTCCAAAGGACGCGCTGTATCGAGCCCAAACGCAACGCGCGGTGGAGAATTTCCCAATCTCGGGCAAGACCCTTGAGCCGGCGCACATCCACGCGCTCGGCCAGATCAAGCGCGCTGCCGCGATTGCGAACAACGAACTTGGTGTCATCGGTGACGAGCACAAGGACGCCATCGTGGCGGCCGCCGATGAGATTATTGCGGGCAAGCACGATGACCACTTCCCGATCGATATTTTCCAGACGGGTTCGGGTACGTCGTCGAACATGAACACCAACGAGGTGATTGCCACTCTCGCGTCGACGCACGAGCTGGAGGTCCATCCGAACGATCACGTCAATGCCTCACAGTCGTCGAATGATGTATTTCCGTCGTCGATCCACATTGCGGCACTTTCGGCTCTGCGCGCCGAACTCTACCCGAAGATGGAGATCCTCCTTGAGTCGCTTGAGGCGAAGGCAAAGGAGTGGAAGGACGTGGTTAAGGCTGGCCGTACCCACCTCATGGATGCCACGCCGATCACGCTCGGCCAGGAATTCTCCGGCTACGCGCAACAGATTCGCTATGGCATCGAGCGTGTGAAGGATACGGAAAAGCGTCTCAGCGAGCTTCCTCTTGGCGGCACCGCTGTCGGAACAGGAATTAACACGCCCGAGGGATTCTCGGAGCGCGTGATTGAGCTGATTGCCGAGAATACCGGCCTGTCGTTCGTCGAAGCAGCGAACCATTTCGAGGCTCAGGCCGCCCAGGATTCGCTGGTTGAAACATCGGGCGCGCTACGCGTGGTGGCCGTGTCATTGACGAAGATCGCGAACGATCTGCGCTGGATGGGCTCCGGCCCGCGCGCAGGTATCGGAGAACTCCACCTGCCTGACCTCCAGCCCGGCTCGTCGATCATGCCCGGCAAGGTCAATCCGGTTGTTCCCGAGGCGACCGTCATGGTTGCCGCGCAAGTCATCGGCAACGACGCCGCGATTGCATTCGCCGGCGCACAGGGCAATTTCGATCTGCTCGTCATGCTGCCCGTCATGGCCTCGAATCTCCTCGAGTCCATCCACATCCTCGGCAACATGTGTGAGGTCCTCGCGAAGAAGACGGTGGACGGCGCAGAGGCCAACCGTGAGCGTGCGCTCGAGCTGGCCGAGTCCTCGCCCTCGATCGTCACTCCGCTCAACCGCCACATTGGCTACGAGAACGCTGCAAAGATTGCCAAGCACTCCGTGGCTGAGAATATGACGGTCAAGGAGGCCGCACTCGACCTTGGTTTCGTCGAACGTGGCGAAATTGATGAGGAGACCTTGAACAAGGCTCTTGATGTGACCACGATGGTTGGCGATTACTAATAATCGTCACTGATCAAACGGCTGTAGCCATGTTTGTGAAACTTTTTCTTTAACGTTTCTGCAGGCATGGCAACGGTTAAGGGTCCGCAGCGCTTTGCTGCGGACCCTTTTTGACTCAAAAGTGTATAAGAACCTACTTGCCTGGATGCCGGTAAACGTTCGTCTCGCGTTGCTCGAATCCGGCTCGCTGGTAGAGGCGATTGGCCGCCTCCCTCGACGGGCGCGACGTGAGATCCACTGTCTTTGCGCCACGCTGGTTTGCAAGTTCAAGGGCAGCTTCAACAAGCTGTCGTCCGACCCCGTTGCCGCGTGCGGCGTCGGCGACCACGACGTCCTCAATCCATGCGCGATCGCCCGTGGGAATGGTAAAGGTGACGAGGGTGAGCATGCCCTGGATCTCGCCGTCGTCGTTACGGTAGAGAATGAGATCGATAGCCTGTTGGGCGAGAAAGTCCTCGATCTGCTCGATATCCATCGGCGTGGAGTTTTTCGATAGTTGCGGGATGAGACGCGCGAACGCCTCCTCAAGTTCAGGCGACGCGGCGTTAGCAAGTTCAATCATGGCGGTCCTCTCGAATCACGTACTACAGCCTACGTGCAGTCTACGAGCAAAGCGGACGTATTCCGGTGAAGTTGCGGCACCTGTTTATCGTTTGACCTGGCCGATGTCCTCATGGCGATATAAGTTAATTTCACGCACGTAAAATCCGGTTGACTGATATAGCGCGTTGGCAGGGATGCGCGTGGGGTGCGACTGGAGTTCGAGTGACTTAACATCGAGTTCTTTCGCGCGTGCGACGACGGCGTTAATGAGCTTGCGTCCGGCGCCCTGCCCGCGCGCAGATTCATCCACGATGACATCCTCAACGCGCCCGCGTCGGCCGGTGGGAATCTCAAAGCACACGAGCATCGCCATCCCGACGATCTCGCCCGTGTCGTCGTGACGGTAGATGAACTGGTTAGTGGAATATAGGCGCAGATACTCCTCGAGTGTCTCTAAACTCATCCGTGGTGCGGTCGGTGACAGCTGCGGGATGAGCCGGTTGAAAGCTTCCACGAGTTCCGGTGTTGCGGTGGTGACACGTTCGACGGACATGAGGCTCCTTTGTATCAGGCGTGTGAGAGGGGTGTGACAGGAGTTGCCTCCTGTCACACCCCTAAGATTCGCATCATGAGTGAGTTTCGGCCAAGCCAAGGGTCAAACTCGTGACGGGCGAAAGGCTTTGAGCCTACGCGAATCCTTAGATGAGCTCCATGGCCTGCTGGGCGATGGACAGCTCTTCGTTAGTCGGCACGATCATGACCTTCACGGTCGAATCGTCCGCCGAAATCACACGTGGCTCCTTCGAACGTTCGTTGTTCTTCTGGTCATCGAGCTTGATGCCGAACGGTTCCAGACGCTTGATAACGCTAGCGCGCGTGAGGTTGTCGTTCTCGCCTACGCCAGCTGTAAACGTAATGACATCGAGTCCACCCATGACGGCCGCGTATGCGCCGATGTAGTGGAGCAGTCGATGCACGTACACCTCGAGCGCCTCGATCGCATTCTCATCACCGTCGGCAGCAAGCTGATTGACCGACCTCATGTCGTTGTCGCCAGCGAGCCCCTTCAGGCCCGACTGCTTGTTAAACAGGGTGTCAATCTCATCAATGGACATGCCGCCCACGCGAGCCAGATGGAACACGGCCGCAGGATCGATATCGCCCGTGCGCGTGCCCATCATGAGGCCTTCGAGCGGTGTCAGGCCCATTGACGTGTCCACAGCCTGTCCGTTCACAACAGCTGACACTGACGCGCCGTTACCTAGGTGCATGACGATCTGCTTGAGGTCGTCGCGCTCGAGGATCTCCGAGACCTTTTGCGAGACGAACATGTGGGATGTGCCGTGTGCGCCATAGCGACGAATCTGGTACTTGTCAGCCACATCGCGATCGAGCGCGTAGGTGGCCGATTCGTTCGGCAAGGTCTGGAAGAACGCCGTATCGAATACGGCAACATTCGGCACGTCGAACAGCTCACGCGCAACTTCGATGCCCTTCAAATGCGCCGGGTTGTGCAATGGCGCAAGTGGCGAGAGCTCCTCGATGAGGCCCTGGACCTCGTCGTCGATGATCGCAGCCTTGTCGAAGTACTTCCCGCCCTGGACGACGCGGTGGCCGATAGCCTTGATTCCGACATCTTCGAGCTTGGGGCCCTTGTCATTGAACGCGTCGATGACGAGGCGCAGGCCGTCGGCGTGGTCAGGGATCGCCTGGTTGAGCTCGAAGGTCTCACCGCCGTATTCGTGTTCGAGATGGCTCGTCGTTTCGCCGATCTTCTCCACGAGTCCCGATGCAAGCGATTCGCCGCTGTCCGGGTCCACGAGCTGGTACTTGATCGAGGACGATCCGGAATTAATAACCAGTACTGTCACTGGGATTCTCCTGTTCTTTCATGCCATTATGGCGCACCACGACGGTCGGTCGCCGTGACATT
>JBHWRK010000196.1:0-16770 GCA_043426715.1 Trueperella sp.
AGACTCACCTACGCCGAAACCGAACGGCGCCACCAAGAGTTTTTCGATCGTTATCCCGACGATGAAGAGACGTGCTGGCGCATCGTCGAACACCTGTCCGCCAGCGCGGCCGCGGGTGGACCCGAGGTGCTACCCACGGGCGAGGCGCTAACTGCGCGCCGCTTCCGCATGCTTGGCATCAATCTCGGTCAAAGCTACGGCTTTGAGAAGTTGCATTACATGCTCGAGGATCCGTTCGTGAACGGGCGATTGAGCTCGCGGTTCCTCAATGCCGTGGGCGCTGACCTAAGCTACGGTCCGAATCCGCTGTACTGGGCCCTACACGAGTCGATCTATCAGCAACGCGATTTGGCACCGCTGTGGTCGGCCCATCGGATTCGCGGGGAGTTCCCCCAGTTCCGGCAGCCCGAACCGACCGCCGCTGCCGAGCGTGCTTTACGCGCCGAGGGCTACGGCTTTCGCTTCACCGGTGAGCATGTGTTTCCCTGGCAGGGCGAGGAAGACCCTGCGCTCGCGCCGATGGCTGACGCCGTTAATATTTTAGCCGCGCGCGAAGACCTCCCTGATTTACACGATCGCCACACACTCGCAACAAACGCGGTGCCCACGGTTGCATGGATCTACACCCAGGACATGTTCGTCCCCGCCGAAATCTGTTTCGAAACCGCGGCAGACATCGCGAGCCTCAAGACGCTCGTCTCGGAGGAGTATCACCACGACGCTCTACGCACACACGGCGCCGCTGTCATCAATGCGATGATCCTCGCCCTCAACGAAAACTCGTGACGGTGTCGACGGGCCGTGGGATACTGGCGGCATGAAACAGCCAATGATTGACTTAAATTCTGAACATTCGATCCCCCAGCTCGGCTTCGGCACCTACAAGATTGATAACGACGACGCTCCCGAGGCTGTGCTTTCTGCGCTCCGCGTGGGTTACCGTCACCTTGATACCGCGCAGATGTACGGTAATGAGGTCGGCGTGGGCAAGGCGCTAGCAGCGATGGGCGAGGAACTCGGGCTCGATCGCTCGGACGTGTTTGTGACCACCAAGCTAAATACGCCCAACCACAAGCCTGATGATGTGCGCTCGACGTTCGCGCAGTCGTTGGTGGATCTGCAGTCGGATTATGTGGACCTGTTCTTGATTCACTGGCCGATGCCAATGTTTTACGGTGGCGACTTCATCAGCACGTTTAAAGCAATGGAGGACTTCGTAGCTTCGGGTGAGGCGAAGTCGATTGGAGTGTCCAATTTTGAGACCTACCATCTGGACAAGCTCATGGGTGGCACAGACATCAAGCCAGCCGTAAACCAGATCGAGATCCACCCGTACTTCCAGAACCGTGAAGTTGCGAACTACTGCCAGGAGCGCGGAATTGCGGTGGAGTCGTGGAGCCCGCTCGGGCGCGGCGGAGTGCTCGATGATCCAGTGATTGGCGAGGTTGCCGCAGAAGTGGGTGCCACGCCGGCGCAGGTCGTCATCGCCTGGCATTTGGACAAGGGCTACACTGCGATTCCGAAGTCCTCCCATGAGGAACGCCAGCGGGAGAACTTTGGCGGACTCCATGTGAAACTGTCCGAGGACCAGATCGCCCGCATTGATGACCTCGACAAGGGCGAAGAAGGTCGCACGGGCAAGCATCCGGACGTGTTTGACCGCATGTAACCAAGCCGGATTGGTGACAACCGGCGCGTTCGATGCGCGCCGGTCGATCGGCGTCGTTGATCCCACGGGATAACCCTCATTGGGAGATGATGCCGTGCTGGGCGTAAAATGGGCACAGCGCAGAAAGGTGAAGATTTATGGTCGCATACGCATACACAATCGCAGGATCTGAGGCGACGGGCGGAGCAGGGTTCCAAGTGGATCTCAAAACGTTCCATGAGCTTGGCACGTACGGGCTGGGCACGCTTACCTGCATCGTGGCGTTTGATCCAAAGAACAACTGGGATCACAGGTTCACACCGATCCCGCCGCAGGTGATTCGTGACCAGATCGAAGCCGCGACGTCGCATGCGGACATCGACACCGTGAAGATCGGCATGCTTGGCACACCCGAGACGATTGACGTTGTTGCGGACGAACTATCGAAGCGCGAGTGGAAGAACATCGTGCTTGATCCCGTCCTGATTTGTAAGGGACAGGAACCGGGGCAGGCGCTCGATACTGACAACGCGTTGCGTGAGCAGATTCTGCCACTCGCCACGGTAGTCACGCCGAATATGTTCGAGACCAAGACGCTGTCTGGCATGAACACTTTGGAGACGCTTGAGGATCTGGCTGAGGCAGCTCAACGTATTTCGGAGCTGGGTCCAAAATACGTGCTGGTCAAGGGTGGCATGGAGTTCCCAGGCGAAGACGCCGTAGACGTACTCTGGGACGGCGAGCAGGCCACCGCATTCTCGGTGCCCAAGATTGGCACGAAGCGGGTGTCTGGAGCTGGCTGTACACTGGCGGCTGCGATCACTGCGGAACTTGCGAAGGGCTCGAGCATTCATAAGGCTGTGCGCATTGCGAAGGACCTGGTCACGCAGGGCATCGACGCGCAGGTCAGCGCGAATACGCCGTTCAATACCGTGTGGCAGGGCGCCTTCGAGCCGATGCAGGACTACACGTTCCCGGCTCAGATGGACTACTCGGACATGGAGCCCGAGCCAGGCGAGTGCGACGGTGCAGGTGGATGTGGCACGGACGGCGGCTGCAACTGCGGTAAGTTCTAGGTTGTAGCCAGTGACGTCATATCCACGTTTTGACGCCGCCAAGGAGTTCCTGTGGGAGCACTTGGCGGCGTCATCGGCTTCGGAAGGTGCGAAGTGCTATCGGTTTGAGCACTCCCTTAGAGTGGCGAAGATCGGACGCGTGGTGGCCGAGCGGGCATTCTTGGACATAGAGCTTCTTGAGCTTGGATGCCTGTTGCATGACATCGGCAAATGGGATGCCGCTGTGCCTGTTGATCACGGCCGGGCAGGAGCGCTGGTGGTGGGGGACTGGTTTAATTCCATTGGCTTCACCGGACCTGCCGCCGACGAACTTATTCAAGGTATCGCGATGCACGTGGACGGGCTGTTCAACCCGCGTGATGACGATCAGGGCACCGATCAGGATGCTACGGGGCGTACGTATTTCCGGTTTGATCGCGTGCCCGGACCTGTGGCGACGTCGATCTCGGACTGCGACAACATTGACCGCTTTAGCGCCTACAGGATCGCAGACACATTGAATTACTTCCGGTTTATGGAAAAGTCGAACGACGAGCAGCGCGAGTGGATCGGGCAGTATCTCGAGGGGCTCCGCGCGCAGTACGACTACGAGTGTTCCACCGACGTGGCCCAGGAGATGTGGACAGACCGGCTGGACTTCCAGCAGGAGTATTTTGTGCGCTTGCTCGGAGAAATCAGCTAACGCATACCAAATCCACAATCACACAAAGGCGCGTTCACAAGTTCAGCCGAAAATTGGCGTGCGCTGTCGAGCGGCGCACGTCGGTAGTGAGAGCAACATCTGAAGGATCCTGCCCTCACTTTGTATGATGGGCCCATGAAACGATGGTGGTTTGGGGCCGCGGTGGCAAGTGTTGCCCTGATCGCGAGCGCCTGCGCACACGAGACCGGCTTCGGCGTTAAGGTCGAGGGCGGTCTTGGCAATCAAGCGATGATGACAAACGCCCAGGAACCAGATGTCACCATGACATCCGCGATCGAGGGTCAACTCGCATGGACCGAGGACAACTGTCTTGGCCTCGCATTGCCGTCGACGGGGGAGGTAGCACCTGCCGTTTTCCCGTCTGGCACCGTGTTCCTACCCGAATGGGACGGCATCATGCTCACGGATGGCACGCAGATCCTCATCGGAGAGTACGTCGAATTTAACGGCGGCTTCGCTGAACCAGCCGACGACATCATGCGCCACGTCCCCCTCAACTGTCACGTCGAGGGCGACATTCCGATTCTCGAGAAGTGATTGTTGCCCAGGTGGCTAGGCGAGGTCAGCTACCTAGAGTTCGTCGATATTATCCTCGAGTTCTGCAAGGTCAATTGAGTTGAGGTAGACGAAGGTCGCGATCTCGTCCTCCACCTGGTCCCGGCTACCCGGCTCGTTATGCACTTCGTGGCGCATACCTGAGTAAACAACTGTGCGGACGTCACGCAGTCCGCGCTTCCACATCTTATTAGCAGCGTGGTAGACGCCCTCGCCGAAATTACCCACGGGGTCTTGGTCACCGGCCAAGAGGAGAACCGGCAGGTCGAGCGGGAGATTGTCTGCGATGTCGTCGGCCGTTGCAACGTCGTACAGGTCGACAAAATCCTTGAGGAAGCGAGTCGTCATGTGAGCGTTGAAATTGTTGAACGGGTCGAGCGCGTGATCTTCCACGATGGGTCGGAATGCCGCGATCCAATCGTTTGGATGGGGGTCCTCGCCAAAGCGTTCGTTCGCGCCGGCAAATAATTGTCCGAGTAATTCCATGGGTGCAGGCTCTTCGCCACGACCCGCATCAATTTCGTCCTGAATGTCATCGCGATTCATCGCGTCCACGCCGGCCATTTGTTCGACTACGCCGCAGAGCATGAGCCCGTCGAGTTGGTCTGCGTACTTCGCCGCATAAGCCCGACCGATCATCGATCCCCACGAGTGTCCGAACATGAAATACGGCACGTCCGGGTATTCGTCTTTGGCGACCTGGGTGAGTGTGTATTCGTCTTCGACGTAGGTCTGCCAGCCGGTGTCTCCGGTGTCCTGCCAAATCCCTGATTCCATACCAGTCTTACCATGTCCGACGTGATCATTAGCGACGACGACGAATCCATGCGCGACGAGCTCCGAGATGAGGTGGAGATAGCGGCGGGAATGCTCGCCAAGTCCGTGAATAAGTTGAACGATCGCTACCGGTTCCTCGACCGGCGTGTACATCCACGCATACACGGTGTCGCGCTTGTTGAAGGAGTCGAAGGTAATTTCTTGCAAAGCCATGAAGATGCCTTTCGTTGACGAACACGGCCAAGATGTAACGCCGTTCACACTCCACGATAGTCGGGCGACCGTCCTAGCCGCCAGGGTATTTCTGATCTTCGGCCCCGCTCGGGAGTTTGGGATCGTCAATTTTCCGGCGGAAGGGCCTCGAGACGGCACTCGATGCTCTCAAAATCCTTCGGATCCATCGTGTTCAGATCCATCGTGTTCGCGTCTGCTTTCAAGTGGTGACGCACCCGTCAAAGCTTCGCGCGGGTGGCTAGTAGCCGATCTCCCGCTCGTGTGTTTGCACGGACCATTCGGCGTGGACGCGCGGCATGTAGTTCGTAATGTTGACGCGCAACCGCATGCCCCTCGACCTGAAGTAGAAGAATATGCCAGCGAGGGCCAACAGGTTCACGCCGCCGCCGAAGAGGAGCATGGAGCGCGGCCCGAGGACGTCGCCCATCCAACCGATAATTGGAGCGCCAACCGGAGTGCCACCTAAGAAAATAGCCATATAGATCGCCATAACGCGTCCACGAAACAGCGGGTCCGAGCTCAGCTGAACAGCTGCGTTCGCAGAGGTCATGACGGTCAGCGAGAAGAAACCCGTGGGCACGAGGAGCACCGCATACACCAGATAGTTCGGCGAGAACGCAAGCCCAATCGTCAAGACAGAGAATGCCAGTAGCGCGAGCAGAAGCGTGCGCATGCGGGGGCGTTGGCGGCGAGCGGCCATGAGAGCTCCGGCGAGCGTGCCAATCGCCATGATTGTTCCTAGCAGGCCGTATTCGCCCGACCCTTTGCCAAAGACTTCCGTGGCCATCGAGGCGTTGAAAATTTGGAAATTCATCCCGAAGGTGCCGAGCACAAAAACGATAACCAACAGAACGATAATGTCCGGCTTTGTCTTGATGTACCGCAGCCCGCCGCGTATCGCGCCCTTGCGCTCAGCCTTCGGTGTGGGGTGCAGATCGTCTGTGTCCATGACAATGAGGGCGATCAACATCGCCACAAACGACAGTGTGTTAATGAGAAGGGCGGGGGCGACGTTATCGTTAAACGCGGCGATCATGAATCCAGCCACGCCGGGACCGATGAGTCTGGCGCCGTTGAACGAGGTCGAATTGAGGCCAACCGCATTGGTAAGGCGCTCCTGCGACACAATTTCGGGCACGAAAGCCTGGCGTGCGGGGTTATCGAAAGAAACGATGATGCCTTGCAAAAAAGCGAGCAGGTAGACATGCCACAGTTCGGCCACCCCGGTGAACACGATGAGCCACATCGCAACGGAATTCAGCATGAGAAGTAGCTGCGTGAAGATGAGAACGTTGCGCTTCGAGAGGCGATCCACGACTCCGCCCGCATAGGGCGCAAGGAATGGAATGGCGAGGAACTGCAGTGCGGTGACGATGCCGAGTGCCGAGGACGACCCATCGGTCAGGTCGGTAAGAACCAGCCAATCTTGGGCGATGCGGTGGACCCACGTGCCAATGTTCGAGACCAGCGCTCCGGCGAAAAAGTAGCGATAGTTTTTAACCTCGAACGATGCGAATGTGCGTGACAAAAAGCTCCTTAAAGAATTAGTTTCGCAATCAACTATATGAGAGCGGTGGAGTGGACACTATCTCTTAGATCACTCGAAACCGAAGGTCTCATGCTTTCATTGAAGTTCGAGTGCTGACGCCAACTTAGCCTTCGCCAAAGTTCGCGAACCTCGTGTAGTTGTTCTGGAAGGCAAGTTCAATTTCACCGGTGGGTCCGGAACGGTTCTTACCCACGATGATCTGAGCGGGCGGCTTATCGAGGGAGCCGTCAATAGATTCCGGCTGGTTAATGAGAAGTACGATATCTGCATCCTGTTCAAGTGATCCAGATTCACGCAGATCCGAAACGGCCGGCTTCTTATCGCCACGCTGCTCGGGATTACGGTTGAGCTGCGAAATCGCAATGATCGGAATTTGGAGTTCCTTGGCAAGGAGCTTGATTGACCGCGAGAACTCGGAGACCTCCTGCTGGCGAGACTCCGGCGTGCGTCCGCCCGACGTGAGGAGTTGGAGGTAGTCGATGACGATCATTTCGATGTCGTGTTGCTGACGGAGGCGGCGGGCCTTCGCACGAATCTCCATCATCGTGAGGTTGGGGGAATCGTCAACGAGTAACGGTGCTGTGGAAATGCGGTCGAGCGTCTTGGATATGCGGGCCCACTGGCTCTGGCGCAGGTCTCCCTTAATGAGGTTCGAGAGGAACACGTCGGATTCGGCTGCGAGGATACGCAGACCAAGCTCCACGCGGTTCATCTCAAGTGAGAAAAATGCAACCGGCTTCTTTTCCCGAATCGCGATATGGCGGCAGAAGTCCATAGCGATCGTCGTTTTGCCCATGCCGGGACGCGCGGCAACGATGATCATCTGACCTGAGCGCAAGCCGTTAAGCTTGTCGTCGAGCTCGTGGAAGCCGGTGGCCAGACCGGACATACCGCCCTCACGCGCCGCGTTCGACTGAACCTCGGCAAGGAGGTCGCCCACGAGATCCTTCATCTCCGCGTGGTCCTGCGTGGCGCGAGATTCGGTCATGTTGTAAACCTCAGACTGCGCCATGTTGAGCAGCTCAGCCACGTCTCCGCCGTCAGTTGTGTAACCCAGTTGCGTAATACGCGTGCCCACTTCGATTAGTGAGCGCAGCTTAGCTTGGTCGGCCACGATCTGCGCGTAGTAGCCTGCATTCGCGGCCGTTGGCACACTGTTGACGAGGTCGAAGATATAGGTTCGGCCGCCAACCCGCTCGAGATCGCCATTCTTCGCGATCTCCGACGACACGGTGATCGCATCCGCCGGCTCACCGCGCCCGAAGATTTCAAGAATCGCCTTGAAGATGATCTCGTGTGCGGGGCGATAGAAATCCTCCGCAATGAGCACTTCGAGAACGTCCGCAATCGCGTCCTTGTTCAGCATCATTCCGCCAAGAACCGAGCGCTCGGCATCAACATCCTGCGGGGGGACGCGATCAAACGACGCAGTGGACACTTCTGACACGGGGCCTCCTTCGAGCAACGCACCTCAGATCCCTACGGCGTAGCATCACGCGAAGGTCCAAGGTGCATGACTCAATCTAGTCCCAACGTCCGACACATTTCATCTTGCTGTACGACACTGAAAGGTTGTGCATAGGGTCCGGCGGAAGTTGTTCAAACGGTTCGCCCATGGACCCAAACAATTTACGGTCCTCGCAAAAGCAGATTATTTACATACGACGACCTAACCGTCGATCTGCACGTTCATCGTAACCTCGCGCTGCTAGGCAACCGCTCCTCGTTCTCGAGGGCGCCAGTGTCGGGATGCGCCTGACGGAGTCACCGAGCCGCCCTGAAATGTTTCCATTACTCGACAACTCCGAGTTCGTCAACTTTCTCTCTTCACTTTTCCACAGGAGGACTCATAGATCTGTGTATTGTTTAAGGTTTTCTGTGGACTGTTGAGGATTAAACGCGAAGATCCGTGGACAACCCTACGCACATATCCACATGGTTACACACAACTGATCGTTACTGTGGACAGATGTCTCGTTTTCCGCATGAATTCGTACACAGGTTCTTCCACAGCAGTGGATAAGTATCGGAAAGCACGACAAGTTTGCAAACTCTCGAGCGGAGTGTCGAACTTTAAGGGTTCCCTCGGCGTGTCGAGCGGGTCATCCGCAAGTTGCCCCAGCTTCAGCCTCAGAGCCCGAGGGAACCAGCTAGCTCTAGCCAAACAGGGCGCGCAACCGTCGTCGAGTCAATGCGTTTTGCCACAGTGTCAGTGGCGCAGTGTCAGTAGCACAGTGTCAGTGGATGTACCCAGGAAACTTCTACCTGAGGCGGAATTTCATGCTACCTGCAGGTGACTTCGCTCGCGTAGTGTAGAGAACAGAAGTTTCACAACTGCGAGGAGGCGGCATGGTCGGATTTCATTCCGATAATCCAACGGGATCGGCGTGGGTGACATCGAGGCAGAGAATGTCACTCCCCCAGCGGACCGGTAGTCTCGAATCTCCGTTTCTTGCGGGTGATTACGCGAAGGCTGATCGGCGCCGCCAAAAGCGTCTCCAGCGCTCAGAGCGCAGACATCATGCGAACAGTCCACGCACGTGGACACGCCCGCGCACGGAGACATCGTCCACGCCTGTATCACCGAGCCGTACTCCGCAGAGTTACGAGGTACAACGTCCGACCACTGTTGCGGGGTCTACCACAACTATTGGTCGCCTGAGCGGAGTGACTGTTCCACATGACCAGTCGTTCCTAGCCACGGCCAGTCGCAAACTTCAAAATTTCGCGAACGACCGGCTCAAGCCACACGATGCGACGTTCTCGGGCGCGTCTGGTTTTGCTCTTGACGGTATTGAGCTCACCAAACAGGAGTACTCCGCGTGGATGGGTGGCGATCCGGAGGCGAACAAACACGTCCATGTGGATGGAGGAAATCGGTCGCCTACACGGGACACCTCGATGCAGTAACCGTAACTACGCCCGCTGAATACGTTGCACGTCTTTGAGATCAAAAACTCGAAGCACAATGACCGTGTACTTCGAGTCAGAACAGCCACGCGGGCGCCGCGAAACACGCAACACAATTGAGCCATCCCGCGAAGAAGAGTTCATTTGGCGGCGTAACGTTCTAGGTGATCCTCGGGTTCATCGTGCTGTTCCGGGGAGCGGTTGTCGAATTTTTAGACGTCTTGTCTGACCTGCTCGAATCCTTGTGTTGCGATCGCATTCATCTTCGTGTGTGCAAACGCGACCTTCTCTGTAGCTATCCGGATAATTTGCGATTGACGCACCGCCCGCTCGATACTTAGGCCGTGGCAGAACCCTCGCGCGATATCGATAGGTCCATCCGTCGTCTCGCCCTGCCCTCACTTGCGACGCTTTTAGCTGAGCCATTACTCATCGCCGTCGACACGACGATGGTTGGGCGGCTGGGTACAAATCCGCTGGCAGGACTGTCACTCGCTTCGACGGTCCTCACGACGATCGTCGGCATCTGCATATTCCTGTCTTATGCGACGACGGCGGCGACCGCCCGATTCGTCGGAGCTGGAAAGCCAGACAAGGGACTTCGGCAGGGCTTGGACGGCATGTGGCTAGGCGTCGGGCTCGGTGCGATACTCGGTGCACTGCTGGCGGCCTTCGCGCCAACGATCCTCGGCTGGTTCGGACCCGAGCCGTCCGTGCTCGACCAGGCGGTCATGTACGCACGCGCGTCAGCTATCGGCCTACCGGGCATGCTTCTCGTACTCGCGGCGAATGGCACGTTGCGGGGCTTTGCAGACACCCGCACTCCCCTCATTGCCTCCACCACCGGCGCATTGTTGAACATTCCCCTCAACGCGACCCTCATTTACGGGGTCGAGATGGGAGTGGCCGGCGCTGGACTCGGCACCGCAATCGCCCAAACTCTCATGGGAACATACCTGACTGTCGTCGTGAATAAGCTCGCGCGCACCCACGAGGTATCGCTGAGGCCGAGCGGGGCAGGCGTGCTCAAATCACTCAAGGACGCGGTGCCGCTCATTATTCGCACCCTGTCACTTCGCGGAGCGATCCTCCTGCAGATTTCGGCAGCCACGTCGCTCGGAACTCTCGCGCTTGCAGCCAACCAGATCGTCATGACAATGTGGAACTTTGCTGCTTACGGCCTCGACGCATTGGCAACAGCGGCGCAGATACTCGTGGGCCAAGGACTTGGCTCGCACAACCGCGAGCGCGTGCGCATGGTGCTGCGCCGAAACCTTGTATACGGGTTGCGCGTGGGCATCGTTCTCGGCGTCGTGCTCGCCGGACTATCGTTCGTTATCCCGAACATCATGACCATCGACGATGACGTGGCCTGGCTTGCCACCCAAGCTTTGTGGGTGGCAAGTGCGGCACTGCCGATCGCGTCGGTGGCTTACATGCTCGATGGCGTGCTCATCGGCGCGGGTGACACGAAGAAACTCGCGGGCTACATGATCGGGGCGCTCGTGGCTTTCATACCGGTCGCACTGTTCTTCATGGGTCCGGGCGCTGATTGGGGCACGGCGGGGATGGTATTGCTTTGGGTTGGGTACGCCGTACTATTCATGGCCGTCCGCGCAGGCACGATGCTGGGGCGCGTGCGCAGCGACGACTGGATGGGGCTTTCCTAAGACCGATTCCAAGCGCACCGAGTGATGCACCGCTGCCCTGTGGAAAAGCAAAAGGCGCCTGCGGGTCTCCCCTCCAGGCGCCTTTCGTGCTTTGAGATCTGCAGTGTGCCGATAAATTACTCGGCAGCCACAACCTCAATCTTCACATTAGCGGTAATATCTTCGCCGAGCTTGACCGAACCGGTGTACTCGCCGACCGACTTGATCGAACTATTCAGATGAATCTGACGGCGGTCGATCGACTTACCGGTGATCTCCGACGCCTTCTCTGCGACATCTTTAGTGGTCACAGCGCCGAAGAGGCGTCCGTTCGAACCGGCGGTCTTGGTGATCGTAATCGTCTTGCCCTCGAGCGCGTCGCGCGATTCGCGAGCTGCCTCGATGGACTCTGTGGCGCGGCGGCGGCGTGCTTCGTTGATCTGGTCGATCTGACGCTGCGCACCCTTGGTCCAAGGCGTGGCGTAGCCGCGCGGGATGAGGTAGTTACGGCCGTAGCCGTCCTTGACCTCAACCACGTCACCCGGCTGGCCGAGCTTTTCAACTTCGTGAGTCAGGATGATCTTCATTTACTTATCCCCTTCCTCAGCGGTTCGAGCTGGAGAACGGCAGAAGTGCCATTTCGCGCGCGTTCTTGACGGCTCGGGCGATCTGGCGTTGCTCCTGCGTGCTGACTCCGGTGACGCGGCGAGCACGAATCTTGCCACGGTCGGAGATGAACTTACGGAGTGTTGCGGTGTCCTTGTAGTCGACCTTGGTAATCTTCGCTGCCTTCAGCGGGTTCGACTTCTTCTTGGGCTTACGCAAAACTGGCTTTGCAACCATGATTGAATCCTCTATTTCTGTGAACAAAGTCCGGTGTGGACCTCGCAGGTCCGGTTCCGGGAAACCAACGAGTGTGGAACGACGACGACCGGGGCATTAGCGTGCGATACACGCCTGACACCGGGCGATACTTCGACGTCAATTCGCCTTGAGTCCAACCCTTAAAACGGCGGGTTATCGTCGAATGCCGATCCACCTGGCGCCTGGGCCCACGGGTCCTGACCCGAACCACCCTGGGGCGCGTTGTAAGAAGCTTGACCTCGCTGACCAAAGCCCTGGTTCTGCTGGCCCTGGTTGTAGCCACCGCTTGCACCACGGCCAGAGGTCTTGGTGACCTGTGCCGTTGCGTAACGGAGCGACGGACCAACTTCGTCTACCTGCATCTCAACGGACGTGCCCTGTGAGCCGTCGTTGCGCGTGTAGTTACGAACCTGGAGCCTGCCTTGAACGACAACACGCATCCCCTTCGTCAGGGATTCGGTGACGTTCTCTGCGTAGTCACGCCACACGGAGCAGCGGATGAACATGGCTTCGCCATCTTCCCATTCACTCGTGTTGCGATTGTAGGTACGCGGGGTCGAAGCGACCGTGAAGGAAGCGACTGGCGTACCCGAGCCAACGTACTTGAGTTCGGGATCTGCAGTGAGATTTCCGACGACTGTGATAATTGGTTCGCCTGCCATGTCTGGCTCCTTCTTACTCGGCCGCGACTGCCGGCTCGTAACGCAGCAGCTTGGTGCGCATAACGTTTTCGTTAAGGCTGAGCTGGCGGTCGAGTTCCTTGGCGGTGTCCGGATTAACGGTCATGTAAATGACGACGTAAATTCCTTCTGTCTTCTTGTTGATCTCATAGGCGAGGCGACGCTTGCCCATGATGTCCACGTTGTCGAGGGATCCACCTTCGTCCGTAATGACAGAGAACATCGAGTCCAGCGTGGGCTGGAGGTTGCGCTCGTCCACTTCAGGATCGAGGATGATCATCATCTCGTATTGACGCATGTTTACCCACCTCCTTTGGTCTTCACGGTCACGGTCCTTCCGTGACAGGAGGGTCATGCGCTGCCATCCACACGCGTCCGCGTTCGCTTCGGCTCGTAAATGACAGACAGTTGACTATCCTAGCCCATTGCTTGCGGCATCAACGTGCGCACTTGGCCACATGTGAACGACGACGCGGTGTGCCGCTTTGTGGATAACTTCCAATCCTGTCGAAGCGGCGACCATACAGCGATTAGCCGTTGCCTTGGCCTCGTCCAGCACCCTGCCCGGGAAGGCCTCCCGTCATCGCCTCATCATTTTGACCAGGAGTACCCTCTGACGGGACGGGCTGAGGCTCGTCAGTGACTTCCTCCTTCGTCGGTTGCGGGACGGGGTCGACGGTGGGCTCAACAGTCGGCTCTTCTGTGGGTTCCTCAGTCGGTTCCTCAGTTGGTTCTTCTGTGGGTTCCTCAGTTGGTTCTTCTTCCGCGGGCTCCTGGATGGGCGGCCGTGGAGTGTAAACCGGAGCGGGCCTGCGCTCACCCAGCAACAAACTCACGTCCGCAAACTCAATGACCGCCATGCCCTCGGTGGCCACGACCATGTAGTCGTGCCACACCTGAGCAGGGAAATTGCCGCCGGCTACCTGATACACGCCGCCGAATGCTTCAACCACAGCCTCTGACCCGTCATCGGCAATCGCATACATGTCCACGACCGTGACCATCTGCGGCACATACGCCGCAAACCACGCAGACATCGGGCCGGACGACGTTCCCGTCTTGCCCGCGGCTGGCCTGCCCGGCAACGCCGCGTCAGCAGCGGTTCCGCCAGGCTTGAGCGTGTGCTCAAGCACGTAGTTGGATAACTGGGCTGTCTCTGCGCTGATCACGCGCTCCGCTTTCGTCTCACCCGTAAAAATTCTGTTGCCGTCGCGGTCGAGCACCTCGCGCACTATATGCGGGGTGACCCGTTCGCCGTCGTTCGCAAGCGTTCCGAACGCCGTGGCCATCTCCACGCCATTCGGCGAAGCTGAGCCAAGCACATTGCCCACGCCATCATCTAAGCCTGGGGTATCATCCCTCAGGCCAAGCTTGATTGCCATGTCCTTCGTCTTATTTGGACCGACTTCCTCGTTTAGTGCGATGAAACCAGTGTTTAGCGATCGGGCCGTCATCTCCCTCAGAGGCACACCGAAGTAGCTACGCTGATCTACGTTGTTGAACACGAGGTCCTCGCCGCCCGGGTTGTCTATTGTGTATTGAGCCGGCGAATCATAGAGATGGTCAGGTGAAATCCCCTGATCCATCGCTTCAACCACAGCGAAGGCCTTGAAGGTAGAACCACCCTGGGCACGGTCCTGAATGGCTGAGTTTCGCTGCCGCTCCAAATAGTCGGCGCCGCCATACATTGCGTAGATCTCACCGTTACGCGGGTCCACCGACAGCAGGCCCACGTAGTTGTTCTCCGGACGATCCTCCGGCAGTCCGTTCACGGCATCAACGGCCGCTTGCTGCAGGCGCTCATCGATCGTCGTGACGATCTGGTAACCGGCGGTCGCGATTTCTTCCTCGCTGAAGCCATTCGCTAAGAGTTCGCTGCGCGCCGCGTCGAGCAGATAGCCGTTCGTTCCACTAAAGGCGTTGTCGCTACTTGGGTCGAGAGTCGAAGGGAACGACGCCGCATCGGCGTCAGCTTGCGCAATCCATCCCTCGCTGACCATTCGGTCGACAACGCGGTTAAACCGTTGCTCCGCAATATCTGGACTCACGGCAGGATCCCATGCGGACGGCGCCGGAATAATGCCTGCCAACATGGCGGACTGTGAGACATCAAGATCCGCGGCGGGAATGCCGAAGTAAGCCTGAGCCGCAGCTTCTACGCCGTAAGTGCCACGGCCGAAGTAAATCGTGTTCAGATAATTTTCGAGGACTTCTTCCTTCGACTGCTCGCGATCGATCTTGATCGCCAAAATGGCTTCTTTGACCTTGCCAGGGATCGACGTCGTCGTTCCCATGTAATAGCGCTCCACATACTGCTGGGTGAGCGTGGACCCACCCTGAAGTGGCTTGCCTTGGATGTTGTTCCAAAAAGCTCGGGCGATGCCGCGCAGATCGATGCCTGCGTTCTCGTAGAAGGACGAATCCTCCGATGCGATCACCGCATGTTGAAGGCTCTCCGAAATCTCGTCGAGGGGCACGGACGATCGGTTCAGCTCCGAAAAAGCGCCGAGCTCAGTGGCGCCGTCCTCGTAGTAGACGGTCGTGCGCTGGGCGAGCGCGAACTCGTCAACTTCGGGAATGTCCGTGCTGATGTACAGACCCGCAAGCCCGCCGATTCCAAGCGCGACGAGCGCTAGGAACGTCCCCAGCACCACTCGCCACGACGGCAACCAACGCCGCACCGGGCCCATTCCTGCGCGGGGATAGCCGCTGCCGCGACGCTTGTTGCCTTTCGTCGTCGTTCTTCTTGCCATAAAACTCACTTCTTTGCTCGCTGGGATCGTCCTCGCAAGCGTAAATTCCGCCGGCTTTTGCGGGGAGCGTCATCCTTTGGGGCCTTGTATAGGCCCTGTTTGTCCTTGCGTTCGATGTGCTCCTCAGAGATGAGGTACGCGTCCAGCCACCGGGCGCGTGGGTCGCAATCCACAAGCAAAGCCTTGAAGAACAGCGTAAGTGGAACTGCAAGGATTGACCCGAGGATACCAACGATAATTGTCCACAACGCAAGAGAAACGAAAGTCACAGTGGGGGAAAGTCCCACTGCATCACCGGTGAACTTCGGCTGGATAAACGTCTGGATCACCACATTGATCACCGAGTAGAGCACGAGCACCCAC
This sequence comes from Trueperella sp., assembly GCA_043426715.1. GTDB lineage: Bacteria > Actinomycetota > Actinomycetes > Actinomycetales > Actinomycetaceae > Trueperella. The sequence continues at coordinate 15,762 of JBHWRK010000196.1, forward strand.
AGCATTGACTGCCAACCCTGATCAAGCAGTGCCATCGACATGGGTGGCAGCACGCCGATTACGAAGCCGATGTTCGGGATGTAGTTCGTGATGAATGCCCAGTATGCCCACGTCCATGCGAGCGGTATTCCCATCACCTGTAATGCGAAGCCGTCGATGACGGCCACGATCAGACCGAACACAGTGGAGACGATCCAGTACGAACGCACGCGGCGTTCGAAGTCAGACATCGCGTGGCCCAGATTCGAGTGTCTGCGGTTGATCACCGCAGCGCGGCTCGTTGTGATCGTGGTGTCGATAGTGATGAAGAACGCCGCCACGATAATGATCGCGATCAGGCCACCGAACGACGACAACCGGTCCACCAAATCCCACGCTAGTCCGATCACGGAATTGAAGTTAATCTGTTCGACGAAGTTCGTGAGGTCGAGGTTTTCCGCTCCGAGGTCCGCCAGCCAATTGAGGAACTGGTTCGTGGTGGCCTCGAAGTTGATCGAATATTTCATGAGCGTTTCCGGCACGGGCGTAAGCAAGAGAACCGTCACGCCCAGCAGGCCAAATACGATCACGATCAGCACGACGATCACCACCGTCGCCGCCAGCCACGCCGGCGAACCCTTTGCGATCATCTTCTGGCCCACGGGACGCACGGCCAGCACGAGGGTTAGCGCCAAGAAAATCGGCGTGAACACTGGGGCGATGAAGTGGAGGCCCGCACCCATGATTGTCAATAGTGCGAGCACGCCGAGAATCGTCAGACCCGACGTGTCCGAATCTGCGGGTGGAGCGACCTCCGGTTCAACATCGACGGCCGAACGCCACTCGTCCGATAGCCGGCGGCTCTCGGCGCGTCGTTCATCAGAGCGCCGAGCATCCCCAGCACGTTGGCTGGCCGATTTTCCTTCACCAGAACTGGCCGAGGGCGCACTCCCGCTATCCGCAGGCGCGCGTCGTCCCGTGTTCTCCACAGCGGAAGACTCATCGTTTGTCATAGACTCATCTTCAGATG
>JBHWRK010000197.1:0-4899 GCA_043426715.1 Trueperella sp.
CTCTCGCAAGCGCTGATGGCGAAGTTCCGTGAGGACTTCGGTAACTCGTTATAAGAACTAGCTCCCATTCAGAAGCGAAGAATGGCCCCGCCCGGCGCAGGTACTTGCGTGGGCGGGGCTTTTGCACGCTTAGCATGCGCCGAATTGTCAACGTCACGGAACTATTTTGCGGGTGAGTCAAGGTTGCTCAACTTTCGGGAATAAAGTACGCTCAATTTCGTTTCACATAGTGAAGGCCAAGGCGAAGGCCCAAGCACCGAAAATTTAAGGAGTATTTATGACAACCGCTTTTGACCCGTTCCGTGAGATTGATCGTATGTTCTCGATGGGCACCCGGATGGATCGTCCCGATTCGAAGATGATGCCGATGGATCTCTACCGCGATGGCGAGTCCTTCGTGGTGAAGATGGATCTTCCGGGCGTGAGCATCGACTCGATTGATATTGATGTTGATGACCGCACGATGACGATCCGTGCAGAGCGTCCTGCCGAGAAGCTGGATGCCGAGAACAGCCAGTGGCTGAGCCGCGAACGTACGCATGGCTCGTTTGCGCGTCAGTTGACGCTGGGTGCGGGCCTTGATCTGGCAAAGATTGAAGCGGACTACGTCGATGGCGTCCTCACTCTTCGCATCCCGGTGGCCGAAGAGGCGAAGCCCCGCAAGATTGAGGTGCGCCGTGGCAACCGCGAGGTTGGTGCGGGCGACGACTCTCGCGAGGTAATTGACCAGAACGAATAGAGCGCGTAGACCGAGTGCCGCGTCTCTGATTGCAGCAATGAATTACAGGGTGTCACACGCGACTGTCACTAGCTGACGTGGTCGCGGACGCGGTGACGGACAACCATAAGGGCCTGATGTCGGAAAACATTCCGACATCAGGCCCTTATGCAAGGATCTTCTATATTCAGAGCGGGTGACGGGAATCGAACCCGCGCTGGCTGCTTGGGAAGCAGCAGTTCTACCATTGAACTACACCCGCGTGTGATCTGATCATAGGAAAAAAATGCGGGCCTAACAAAACTGGTGGTCCTGTGAGGCTGGTCTGACGCGGTAACGATACTGCGCCTGGCGAATATCGTCACCGCACCAAGTCAAAGACGCCGGGGCGTCGTAGCTGAACGCGGCCAGCGGCGTCTTGACCAGCGGACCTAATGTGAGGGCCCAGCGCCCCGTCGTCGTTAAGCGCGAACGATCGTCACGTCGCCAACGCCGGATTTCGCCTCAAGGACAACCTTGCTCGTCACCTCGTCGACGCTGGTGACGCCGTCGAGCTCACTCTTTACCTGGCCGAGCCCCGTCTTAACCTCGAGCTTCGCGGCCGTCCCCTCGACGATCCCAACGCGCACGTCGCCCGTTCCCGTCTTCACCTTGAGTTTCTTTGGTGGTTCGGCTCCAGTCACGGCGCCGACATTAATCGAACCGACGCCGGTCTTGATCTCGGACTTCTTTGTGACGCGGACGCGGTCAACCTGGACGTCGCCTGTTCCAGACTTGACGTCGGTGGACTCAATCTCGTCAATCTTGATGTCGCCAGCGCCGGACTTGACCTGCGAATCTGTGAATGATTGAGCGGTAATGTCGCCTGCGCCCGTCTTAACTTTGGAGTTCACGCCGTGGGCAGCGATGTCGATATCGCCAGCCGCAACCGAAATCTTCATCCGGGCCGTGGCTGTGGGAATCGTGACGATCACTTCGCCTGGCTCTTCGACCAGACCGAACGTCTTTTGCTCGCGAACACGAATGCCGAAAGCTCCGGTCTCCATGAGCACGCCCGGTGGTTGGTTGTTCCACTCGATCGAGGGCTCGGCATCGGGATCTACGATGATGCGCACTCCTGCGCTGTACAACTTGACTCGAATATTGAAGTTCATAGCTTTCTCTCCTACATCGACCAGCCACTCAGCCGATTTGGGCTCGGCTGGCGGCGGGACAGTTTGTCGGTGACGGCTTCAATGATCCAGGAGTTGAGTGAGCCGCCTGTGGTTTGAGTTTGGGTGGTGATGGCATCGCGCAGCGTGCGGGGGAGGCGAAGAGTCATGCGGACAACAGGTTCGTCCTCAAAGTCCGGTACGGCGGGATTTGAATCCACAGCGAACTCGGGGCCGTCCTTTGCCGCCCTCACGTAAAGATTGCTTGTAATGCCTTGGCGGTTGAGGGTCTCGGCTGCGTCGACCAAAATCTCCTGGCGGATCTGGGTGAGCGCAGGGCCAAGAACACGGGTAATTGCCGGAACTGCCGCGCGAACATCCTCGGACGCAAGGGCAGTCGCCGCCTCAAGTTCAGCGGCGAGAATCTCGGCAAGTTTCGTGGTGTCGTTCATGACACCACTATGACACCAATGTGGAAATTATGCAAGGTGTCGGAGCGAACCGGATGGGTCGAAGTTGACTGCAACTCCAAATCATGACCATGGCACGGCACCCTGAGCGGTGTTTTTCGCGGCGGTGAGGTGTGGAGTCACCCGGCAAGATCGTGATTGAGCGGGACGGCGTTGCGCATGCAGTTATCCGGGCGTCCGATGCCATACAAGTAGCCATCCCTGCCGCAGTAGGGCTTTGCTAAGTGCACCAGGTTTTTGTGTGGAACCTGGCAGAACCCGTTAAGGATTCCGACGGGCGGGAGTCAGGCTGAGGTTGATGTCATCACGGCCGCGTTCCGATGAGACGACCCGCGCCCACGCGTCGCCCGTGAGACAATCGGGCCATGCTTCTCTCAGATCGTGACATCCATGCGTACGTTGCAGACGGCAAGATCACCCTCGACCCGTGGGATCCCGAGATGGTGCAGCCCTCCTCGGTGGACATCCACCTCGACAGATTCTTTCGCCTCTTCGACAACCACAAATATCCGATGATCGATCCGTCGCAGCCGCAGCCCGAGCTCACCCGGCTTGTGGACGTCCCTGCGGACGGTCACTTCGTGCTGCATCCTGGCGAGTTTGTCCTCGGTTCGACGTACGAGACCGTCAGCCTTGCCGACGACGTCGCGGCTCGGCTCGAAGGTAAGTCAAGCTTGGGCCGCCTCGGTTTGCTCACCCACTCAACGGCGGGATTTATCGACCCGGGCTTTTCGGGGCACGTTACTCTCGAGCTGTCAAACACCTCAACCATGCCGATCATGCTATTCCCGGGCATGAAAGTTGGTCAGTTCTGCTTCTTCCAATTGAGCTCCCCGGCCGATAACCCCTACGGCCAGGGCGCACCCGGATCCCGTTATCAAGGCCAGCGTGGTCCCACGGCCTCTCGGTCGGATCTTAACTTCCATCGCATCGATGTCTTGGATCACCATGACGATTAGGCGCACCGAGAACCATCGGGGCAGGTGAGCTGGTGCAAACGAGCGCGAACGCGCTCGCGGACGCGCGTGCATATCGACCGTGCGGCAGGTCCACCAATAGATAACAAACCGGACATTTGGAATGATTTTTGGTCGGATCCGGTAATGCAGTGCGACATTTTGTACCCCATTCCATAGGATGGTGCGGTATATGCAGCGGTATATGCGCAGGCGGCGCAGGGCTTGTCGCCACTTCACAGACGTTTCGGGAGCATCATGTTAATTTTGCTAGCCGCCTTCGCCATAGGCGCCCTTGTAGCGCCCATGATCATGAAGCGCGGCAGGCTCGGATACGTCATTCTGTCCGTCATCCCGCTTGCTTCCTTCCTTGCCCTCGTCATGCAGGGGCGGCAGGTCCTCGCGGGGAACTTCCCCGTGGAATCGTGGGCATGGGTTCCGCAGTTAGGCCTGAATCTCACGTTCAGGCTCGACCACCTATCTTGGGTCATGTCGCTCATCGTGACAGGCGTGGGAGCGGCCGTACTGTTCTATTGCGCACGATACTTTTCCGCTACGGCGCAGGGAATGGGCCGCTTCGCTGGAATCTTCGTGGCGTTTGCTGGCGCGATGCTCGGCCTAGTTACCACCGACAACACGCTCGCCATGTACCTGTTCTGGGAGTTGACCTCGGTATTCTCCTTCTTGCTCATCGGCTTTAACTACGAAAAGCGCTCCTCGCGCCGAGCGGCCAGCCAAGCGTTCATCGTCACCACACTTGGTGGTCTCGCGATGCTTGTGGGCATTATGACGCTCGGTAATATCCCGGGCGGTTCCTACTCGATGTCCGAGCTCATTGCCTCCGCTAACGCCGGCACCCTCGGCATGGCACCGATCGCCGCGGAGTCGGTTCCGCAGGTCGTAATCACCGTGGCCGTCGTTCTTATTCTCATCGGCGCGATGGCAAAATCCGCGATTATCCCCTTCCACTTCTGGCTACCGGCCGCCATGGCCGCGCCCACGCCGACCTCCGCTTACCTGCACGCCGCAGCTATGGTCAAGGCTGGCGTCTACCTCGTGGCTCGTCTAGCTCCGGGCTTCTCCGACATCGCCGCTTGGCGATGGATGGTCCTCGTCGGTGGCATCGGAACGCTCCTCCTTGGCGGCTATCGAGCCCTCAAACAGAATGACCTCAAGCTCGTCCTCGCGTTCGGCACAGTCTCGCAGCTTGGTCTCATTATGATTATGGTCGGCTACGGCACCTCATCGATGCTGCTGGCGGGCCTAGGTATGCTCGTCGCGCATTCAATGTTCAAGTCCACGCTCTTCCTCGCCGTTGGACAAATCGACTGGGCCACCGGCACCCGCGACCTGCGCCACCTGTCTGGCCTCGGCCGCCAGATGCCGATCACGGCTACAGCCTCCGCGCTGGCAGGCCTGTCGATGGCCGGTTTCCCGGGTTTCGCCGGATTCGTTGCCAAGGAGGCCGCACTCGCCGCGCTCATCGGCGGTGACCTCGTGGACACGATCACGTGGATCGCCATCGCAATCGGTTCAGCCCTCACAGTGGCCTACTCACTCCGCTTCTGGTGGGGTGCCTTTCTGGACAAGAATGGCCTCGACAT
>JBHWRK010000198.1:0-12643 GCA_043426715.1 Trueperella sp.
TAAGTAAGGCCGTCCACATTGTTGCTGAAGGAATGATCCCAGAGGACCGCGGAACAAGCGGCACCATCGACCCCAAGCGATCCTCCGATCGCGCCTTGGAAGAGGAACTCAGCATCTCTTTCGGAAAGAACGCTATCGGAGAGGTCACGCGTTCGGCGGCGACCGGGTTCTTCTTTGATCAGCTGCGTTATCAGCCATGCTTTGCTTACATTGCGCACCTCGACGTCGATCGAGACCAGCTGCAGGCCGGGTTAGGCAGCGCTCAGGATTCATGGGAAGTTGAGAAGCTGTTCTTCATTCGATTCGAACCGGAGAACGCGGAAGTGATCGCGCTCTTGCGTCACGAGCACCCCTATTTGAAGCTTGCATCGAATCACGCGCATGCGGTTTTGTGGTTCGCGTGCCTCTACGAGTTCGGATACTTCCGCATGAGGGATTATCTCAATATGCCCCTTGGTCGAATTGATAAGGGCGCCTATACGTCATAGTGCACGTCGACTAGTTGGTCGCGGTCGAGGGCGCGCCGAGGTGCGCACTACGCGAGTCAATACGGCGCGGGTCGTCATTAGGCAGCGTGTCGGAGCGTGGCCGAGGAACGGGCATGAAGCGTTCCTCAAGATCCCACCAGTGCGGCTCACCGATGGGCCCGCAGGCGTCGATTCGCCACAGCGTTCCACCATCAGACTCGGCAATCTTGGTAAATCCGCGGGATGTGTCGACGTCGTACAGACCCGGCCACGTGTCGGATCGGTTCCGCTTTTGATACACAATCGGATCATCCTCGTAGTAATACCGGATCCCGTACTCGCTGAGAACCCGACACACGTACGGATCGTCGTGAATGTCGCGGAAACTCTCACGCAAGAACTCACCATCCACATCTGAGGTGCGGGAATTGACTTGCGGGAAGACGACGTCAACGCGGCTGTACGCCGGCGCATAACCGAGCCCCGTCGTCGCGTCACCGATGATGAGCGAACCCGGAGGCAGGAGCTCGTCGAGCTCGCTCAGTAGCTCAATCTCCTCGCGAGAGTCGACGATGCGATCCGCGCCAAGTGGCGGGCGCGCGTCCTGATATACACTCCCCACGCGCATAACCACGCCCAAAACCAGCGATGCCACGACCGTACCAACGGCGATCACCGGTGCGTGGCGTTCCTTGGCTCCTATCCAGCGATCGACAAGTAGTGCGACGATCACCGTCGTAAAGATCATCTGGATCGCCATCGCTCGCTTGGGGTCGTGATACCAAATTCCCGCAATTGTGGAGAAGATATTCCCATCCACGTAGCTTCCAAAGACGATAAGCCACTGCGCAAACCATGCGATGACGATCCACCTAGCCTCCGGGATCCGCCACGCGACCCGGATGGCCAGGGCAACCCCGACGATCGCCACTAGGCCTAGCACCGCAACGCCGACGATGAGTGCCGTCGAGACATCGGCGAGCTCAGTGCGCAACGTGGCGATCCGTTCAGCGGTGTCCCATGAGCGCGGATGCGTGCGTTGGAGAAAGGTCAGTACTCGTGGGTGAAGTAAGAGAACCGATCCGGTGATCATGGCCAGTGCGGATCCGCCACCCACTATCAACCACGGCCTCGATTTTTCCCTCACACCACGGATTGTTCCCACGACGACGAGCACGGTTGCGAGTGGGACGAGCGGCCACAACGTGGCAAACACTGCGCCGGGGTGTGCAAGTCCCATGCCGAGAATAACTCCGAGGATGAGCGCAATGGGGACGAGGATCTCGCGTTTGCGCGAGACAGGAAGGGATCTCCTCATCAGAGCTCCCAATCCGTAGGTCACTGGTATCACCGCGATTGCGATGGCGTTAGGCCAAAACCCGCGTGAGACGCTCAGGAAATTCGGCATGTAAGGCAGGATGACTGCGATGGCAGGTGCAACGACCCACGCCCTCGGGTGACGCGGCAGGGCGGCGCGGACGAAAAAATCGAGGCTGGCAAGCCAGATGAGTGGCACGACCACATATGCAAAGGCGTGGGTGGCCGGCATGATGTGGCCGTTTCCAAACAGTGCAAGAAGCGTGTGCCACACGATCGGATAGGTCGACGGCATGACACGCACGCCGTGATTGGCGCCCATCGCTTCAGTCGGAGACGCGTTGCCACTCATCACGATCACGTTGACGCCGTTGTAGTGAAACATCGGATCAGCCTGCGAGCTCGGTATCGCAGGCGCCGCGAGCGCCAAGATGGGGACGATAAGGAACAACGCTGCGATCGCACATATGGCGATATGTGCCCAATGTTGGCGAACCGTCATGGCTCGCTCGTTACGCCACAGCGAGTTAATCGCCTCCATGGCGTGCAGGCGGCCAACGGCGCCGGCAATGGCAACAGCAATCGCGAGGGCTATGAGAAAGGTCGGCCAACCCCACGCGATGTCCAGCCCTCCGAGGACGAGTCCGCTAACGCCGACAATCGCGAACGTCAACGCGGGCGCGATGACGATCGCGAGGTAGCGTGAAGCGCCCAGCGCTCGGCCAACCGCGAATCCTGGCACGTAAACAATCGCGCAGACGGCGAGGATAATCGGTAGATAACTGATCCAGGGAACGAGGTATCCCACTACTGTTCCCGAGCACGCTCAAGGGCTGCTAGGACTGCGGCGGATGCCAGTGTTCCGGTCCTCTTGATAGATCTGTTGGCTCGCACCCAGCCTTCGAGTCGCTGCTCCGAATAGTCTTCGCCATGATCGACCATGTGGGCGAACGCGTCTGCGACCGCCTCGGGCGCGTAGTCGACGGCTCGTCCCAGACCGCTGTCCGCAATATCGCCTCGAGCAAGCCCTACCCCGCTGTAGATGACTGGCGTGCCACACGCCAGAGCGCTGAGCACCTTCGTCGCATAGGCGAAGTCGTAACCGGCTCCCGGTTTGACAGACGCGAGTGCGCTCACGGCCGTCCGTTGCCAGCGAGCAGCGAGCTTAGGTGGAAGATTGTCGAGAATAACTATTGGCTCACATTCGATTCCGCGATCACGGGCCTGATCTGAGAGTCGGATCGCGATGTCTTCAATTTCTTGTACTGCCACGCGTCCAAGGAAGACGAGTTGCGCATGCGGGTTTGATTGCCAGAAGCGTTCGAACCCCCGCGCAAATACCTCAGCTCCGTGCCATTCGGAGGCGTTTCCGGCGTAGACGAAAAATGGCTCTTTCACGCCGTGGGCTACGAGTTCCGCAGGGGTGAGTTTCTGAACCTCCGTATTGAAGAGATCCGTGTTGACCCCGTTAAACGCCACGTCAACGTAGCGGCCGCCAAGCTGACGAACTCGATCGGCGACGTCATCGGATACTGCGATGACGCCGGCAGCGCCGCGGATGACGAACTTTTCGACTTGGCGCAATACTGTAACGATCAAGTCCGGAGCTCCCGTCGAAGCCGCCGCATCAGACCAAATATCGGCCGCGTACCAGACGTATGGGCGCCGGCGAATACCTGCGGCGATCCGGGAGAAGAACCCCGTCGTCGGCGGCGGCTCAACCACATAAATATCGGGCGCCGGCTGCGTGAGTATGTGAACAAAAGCCTGGAGATCGAATGACAGATAGGGGACGTATCCGCGCACGTACCCGTTCTTATCACGGATCACTCGCACCCGCGTGATCGAGGGATCAGTGTTCTCCTCGCCCGGAGCGTCAGCCGTGATGACACGAACCTGTGCGCCGGCTCGAGCGAGACCATCACGCAGGGCACTCAATCGGAAGGATGCAGCCGCCGGTTCGGGCGAAAAAATGCGGGAAACGATCTGCACTTTCGGGATGGGCACGTGCGCTCCTTCGTCTCTTAGCGGTGTGTGCGTTAACAGGTATGATACCTGCATGCCTGCAACTAACCGCATCCTCGTCGTGTCATTCTCCCCCATTTATCGCGATGCACGAGTACTCCGTCAGATTTCAGCGCTTGAGCACGTCGGTGAGGTCACGACCGTCGGTTATGGTGATCATCCGGCAGGTGCCACCCATCATTTTCAGATCCCGGACGGGAACGCGTCCCTGCCCCAAACGATTCCAGGTGTCCTCACGCTCGGACTACGCCAGTGGAAGCGGGCTGAAATGGCAGCCCCTGCCTCGAAGAGAACGGTGGAGCTCGTGGGCGACCGCCGCTATGACGTCGCCGTCGCGAACGATGCCCGTGCACTTCCAGCCGCGTTCGCAGTGGCTAACGGAGCCCCCGTGGTCGCCGATCTGCACGAATGGGCGCGGGGCGAACGAACCCACGTGGCGGCATGGCGAATCCTCGTGTCGCCGCTGATGGATCACATCTGCCGGGAGTACTTGCCACGTACGTCAGCGGCGTCCACCGTTGGCGCGGAAATCGCAAAGCTATACGAGCGCGAGTACGGTGTACGCCCTCAAGTTGTTCGCAACGCCGCGCCCTTCCACGACCTCGAGCCAACACGTGTCAGCGACGATGTGATCCGCCTTGTCCATACCGGCGCAGCCAACTACGGGCGAAACATCGAGGCAATGATTGAGGCAACCATTCGCGCGGGCGAACGGTACACGCTCGACCTTTATCTCGTTCCCGCCGCAGACGGTGGCGCGTACCTGAAGACGCTCAAGGAGGCGGCTGGAGGTAATCCGCGTGTGACGTTCCACGATCCGGTTAAACCCCACGAGATTCCCGACACGATCAATGAGTATGACGTGGGAATCTTCTGGATACCGCCCTTTTCTACCAATGCTCGTCTGACCCTGCCGAACAAGATCTTTGACTTCATCCAAGGGCGCCTAGCTGTTGCCGTGGGGCCGTCGATTGAGATGGTCAAGGTTGTCAATGATTACGGCATCGGTGTTGTTTCCGAGGATTACACGGTGGAATCGATCATCGAAACACTTGCGTCGATTACTCCCGACCAGGTCCGCGCGTGGAAGTCTGCCACGAACCGCGCAGCTCATGAGCTCAGTTTTGAGCGCGAAGCGCAGACAATCCAGTCAATGGTACGGGGCGCGCTTGAACCCACCGCGTGAGTTCAAGCCAAGTTAGCGCTTAGCGCGAGTAGCCAAACGGTGGTGCGATAATCGTCCTCATCCGGTCACGGATGGACCACCACGAAGGATCTTCCATATCACCCGGACATGTGATTTGCCACAGGCGTGCGCCGTCGACTTCTTCAACGAGTTCAAACATATCCCCTGCCGTGTCAACGTTGTACAGGCCGGGCATGCGCTCCGAGCGATCGACGTTCTGATAATTAATCGGGTCGTCTTCGTAATAGTAACGAATGCCGTACCCGGTGAGGATCTGGCAGACGCGCGGATCGTATTCAATGCTCCGGAAGTCATTGGCCAAGATGTTGCCATCGACGTCGACCCCACGAAGGTTTACCTGCGCGAAGACGGTATTGACCACTCCGTACGCGGGCGCATATACGACGCCCGTGGTCGGATCACCGACGATAATCGATCCGGAGGGCACGTACTGATCAAGATTGGCAATGAACTCAAGTTCCTCGCGCGAGTTGAGAATCTCGTCTTCGCCAAACCGAGGCTCCGCGTCCGCGTAGACCGTGGGCTTCTTGTAGAGGAATGTGGCGCCTGCGAGCCCGATAACGAGGGCGAGCGCGGATGCTGCCACGAGCGCGGGGTGCGCATGCACGAAGTTCGCTTGACCCTCGATTGTGCGTTCGAGTTCACGGTTCGTAAGACGCTTGCTCACCCACCCGATAACTTCTGCGACTGCAAGAGCAAGTATGAGTGCGAGGAAGATCGCTTGAACGGAGAACAGTCGGTACATGTCGTGGTACCACAGGCCTGCAAGCGATGTCAGAATGCCAAGAGGGAAATAACCGCCCAGGATGATAAGCATCTGCATCCCCCAGGCGAGGCCGATCCAGTGGAGGTGCCGGTGGCGGACGACCACTCGGAGACCGATCACAAGGGCAGCGACGATCACGATTCCTACGCCGGCAAGGAGGATTGGATTCTTTCCAACCGGCCAGTTCGCCAGCGCGGAGACGAGCCGCTCCGGCAAATCCTCCCACCCTCGCGGAAGCTCTCTACCGAGGAAGGAACGGATCTTCGGAATACTGGCGAGTACAACGGCGACCGCTCCGAGTGCAAAGACCGCGAGGACGCCCCCGATCACCCACTTATTGCGCGTCATCGCACGTAGTTGTTCCCGAATGAAGCGTGCGGTGACGAGGATGGCTGTCGGGGTCGTCACCCACACGAGGGAGAACAACGTGGACGGATGCGTGGCAGTTACACCAACGACGCCGACGGCCACGGCTATAAGCGCGACTCCGAAGACATCTCTCGCGGACTTTTTCTCGTCCCATTTATAGCGGTGATAAGCGGCGATGGCGCCGCCGATGACGGCCGGAGTGGCCGCGAGCGCGAGTGAGTTCGGCCAGAAACCTTTCGTGACCGTCAGGTACCCCGGAAACGCCGGGAAAGCAATCAGCATGACGGGCACGAAGAGCGATGCAAGGCGATGGTGCGGAAGAGCGGTGACCCCGAGGTACGTCATTCCGATAATCCATACGAGCGGGGTGACGACGAAGGTCAGCATGTGCGAGGCGGGAACGATATTTCCAATAGACGCCACGAGCCCGACGATGCCGTGCCAGACCGCCGGATAGACGGTGTCCTTAATCCGAATCCCGTGATTGGTGTCCATCGCACCGAACATCGAGGCATCTTTTCTAATGAGGACGCTGTTGACCCCGTTGTAGTGGAACATAGGGTCAGGACCCCAGTTCGGCACGTTGGGATCCATGCGGATCATGATCGGAACGATGAGGACGAGAATGACCACCGTGACGACGCCGAAAGCCAGTGCCTTGTTACGCCGTGGGAATGCCCCATAGGGTGCTTTGCTCGTTTCAAAAGAACGCGGGATGTGGTGCCACGCGAGTGCCGCCACCAAGATGACGATCAGAGCAAGAAGTGCGAAGCTCGCGCGAAACCATCCAATAGATACATCTTTGAGAAAGATTGCGCCGATTCCCACGATGGCGAGGGTCCACGACGGCGCCATGGCAAGGGAACCAAATCGAGGCAGTCTCAAAAGCCGAAGGGCAATGTAACCGGGTATGAACAATACGGCGATGAATGCGATGAACAGGCCGCTATATCCAACCCAGTCGGTCAAATAGCCCACAATCAACTCCGTTTCGTACTGCGCATGGCTCAAATTCAATAGTCTGCCCGATTGACCGCGGAGCCACAATTAAATCAGATTACCAGCGGTGTGAGATTAACTGCCTCAGACGTCAGAGCAACGAACCGCCGCGCACGGATCAACGCTAGACTAATGAACCATGAACGAACCGTGGCAAAAGATGTTACACCTTGGCGACCCGGCGTTCACGGCCACTGTGCTCGTCAACGAAGCTCGCCGTCGTGGCTACGACTGGACCGTTCTCCAGTGGGCGACTACTGAGCAACACTCCTCGCGTATCGCCACCCTCGTACACAAAGCGGTGCGCGGCGTGGCGTGGGAAGCGAACTTCGCTCGGCATCGGATTCGCCACCCGCTCATTCACTTACACAGTTCGCTTGCTCTACCCCACGTCTCATGGGCTCTGCGCACATATGCGCTCCATCTTCACGGCACCGATATACGAACTCAGCAATACAAACCGGAGTTCCGTGAGCGCGTTCTCACCGCCGTTAGAGACGCATCAGTGGTGTACTACTCAACGCCTGACATTCGCGAACACACTCTCCCACACCGACCCGACGCGATCTTGGCCCCCGTGCCAGTCGCGGCGAGTTCTACGCCGCTGGGAGCAGCCCCCGCTGATCTCGAAACTGCGGACTACATCTTTTTCACCTCACGGTGGGAAGAGGTTAAGGGCGGCCAATTCCAGATTGACTTCGTGCGTGCGCTCAAGGCACAGGTAGGAGATTCGATCAGGATTGTTGGTCTGGACTGGGGCCCGAACGCTGACCAGGCGCGGGACGCTGGGGTCCACCTCATTCCGAAGCAGCAATACCCTGACTATCTGGCAATCATTGCGGGCGCCCGGGTAGCCATTGGCCAACAAAGTGGAGTGATGGGAGCATCCGAACTCGATGCTCTGGACCTCAATGTGCCGCTGGTCTCCCCTCTCAATCCTGACTGGTATGACGGCTCCTCGCCTTCACTTGTGGACCCACCCGTCCTCGGCAGAACGGTGGCAGTGGACGACGCCGATGGGCTTGCCCGAACCGTCGCCGAAATTCTCAACTCCGAGCACCTACCCGACACCCATTCGTGGGTTCAACAACACCATTCGCCTGGGGCAACTCTCGACGTCGTTCTTCGCGGTTACGAACACTATCTCTAAGGATTTACATGAGTAAGGATCTTCTCCTCGTATTGACCGACCACTTCCCTTGTGGAACGGGCGAAGAGTTTTTCGGAATGGAACTGCCCTATCTGGCACAGGTCCATGACGAGATCATCATTGTGCCCGTCCGTCGTTCTGTTAACGACGACATCACTCGGGAGGTTCCCGGCAACGTCAGGGTTGTGCGCCCGGCATCCGACCCCGGCATCAACAAGTGGCAGAATCTCGTGCGCAAACTACCGCGCATCCTCACCTCACAAGAGGGTTTCGTGGATTGGCGAAATGTCACCGCGCCGCGCAAACTACTGGCGGATCTTGTGTTTGCGGCCGAGTGCCTCGAAAAGTATGACCGAGTCTCGAGCGCGCTCAAGGATGTGGATTTGAGCGCGTACAGCTCAGTGGTGCTGTACTCGTACTGGATGTATTACGGCGTCGGTGTGGGGCGCCAGCTTGCGGTCAACGAGTTTGACCGGGGGCCCACAACTCTGATGTCGCGAGCCCATCGTTACGATCTGGACGAAGGCGTAAATCCGTCCGGATATCTGGCGGCACGCCCATATTTTTCGCGCGTCATGAATCGGGTATGCGCGATTTCGGATACAGCTGCCAGCTTGTTGCCGCCGCATCGCTTTCCGCGCCAGGACAAGATCGTTGTGCGCCGCCTAGGAGTTCCCGAGCAGCCGGCGGTGGAGCGTCGTAGTCCGGAGAACTGGATCGTGTCATGTTCTGGTACCAGTCCGGTCAAGAGGCTCTCCCTCCTGATGGACGCTGTCGCAGAGGTCGATCGCCGTGGCACTCCGATTCGATGGACGCACATCGGTGGTGGCAACCCGGATGTACTCAATGATCTTATTTCCCGCGGAGCGCAGCTCAGCGAGCAGTCCTCGGTTGAGCTGCTTGGACAGCAACCCAGTGATTTCGTACGAACCTATCACCTTGATCCGGGCATCTGTGCGTTCGTTAACGTATCGAATAGTGAGGGTGTCCCGGTGACGATTATGGAGGCGCTGGCCAGCTCCCTCCCCGTCATTGCAACGGACGCGGGAGGCACATTTGAAATTGTGCACGACGGCGAAAACGGCACGCTCCTAGCGCTGAATCCGAGCGCGCAAGAGATTGCAGACGCCATCGAGAAGCATTTTAAGATGGGCTCGGAAGCAGCGCGTGACCACGCCGCAAACGCTCGTCACACCTGGGCAACGATGTCCGATTCCGAGCAGCTATACACCGACTTTGCGCGTGAGCTCAAGGAACGTCTAACGGCTCAACGTCAAAAGCGTTAGTCACTCGTTAGTTTCTCAGCGACTGTCCTTGCACGACTCTCCCACGTGTGCTCGTTACGCGACATGCTCGCCTCGCGCGTATACGCGCGTACGAGCTCAGGGGTAGCTTCCCAGCGGCCAAGGAGCTCATCGATCGCGTCTGCCGTGTACTCGATCGCCTCGCCGATACCCGCCGACGTGGCGAGCTTGCCCGCGTACGTGCCTGCCGTGGCCACCACAGCCTTGCCGTGGGCTTGATACTCGTAGAACTTCATCGGCACCGCAAAACCCCAGTAGTCGTCGGGCTCCACAAAAAGGACCCCTGCATTCGTCTCGTCGTAGAGCTGCCGGAGCCCCTCGCCAGATTCATGGCGGACGACGACGTTGTTCGGCAACGGCTCGTAGTCGGCGCGCATATTGTGCCAATTCGCTTCAGGCACGCACAGGGTAAGCGTGATGTTCGGATGCGCAGCCATCGCGGCGATCATGAGATGGAGCCGATAGTGGGGTCCAAGACCTCCGACGTAAAGCAACTTCAGAGGCTCAGGTTGCGCTGAATCAACGGGCTCAGAGCCAGGAGGAAGCTCGGATACTCGAGATAACTCCGGCAGGTATGAAGCCATCGGAATGGACGGTAAGAATACGTGAGCGCCAATCGACTCCAAGAGCTTCACGTCGTAGGTATACGCGGCCGTATACAACGATGCTTTGATTCCTCGCCGCGAGCCAGTCTTGTCGGAGAACTTCCAATAGACGTCGCGATAGAACTGACCGAGTGGGATGCCAGCCTTCTTGAGAAAACGGAAGATGCGTGTCTCTAAACCGGGCAGGATTCCGTCCTTGATCGGCGAAGCGAAGAGGTTGGGCTGGGTGGAGTTCTCTGAGTACGCGAACTCCGGCCTGACCCCTGCTCTCAGGAGCGCACGTAGCTCCCGATAGGCGCGTGCGCGATCCTTGGGGCTACCGGACAGGTCGATAACCCTGTGGGTGGCGCGAAACGCTTCTCTCATCTTGCGCGGGCGAACCCGGCTTGCGGAGTTAGCCCGAGCAGGAATCTCAAACGGCGCATGGAACACCATCGCAGGCCGAGCCCATATATCTTTGGCCTGGCGAACAAGTTCCGGGATCTGTGCCAGGATCTCGCCGTCGATGTGGCGGAAATCGTCGGTGCCAACGTACTCGTTTATCGTGTCCACATCATCGACGGTGAGTCGGAACGTCGCGTGTCTAACCGCGTGCCGAACCGTAGAACCGAGATCACCTAAACTCTCCCAAGTTCCGGCCAATTCATCGATCACAACAATGAGTGGCACGTTCTTATCCAAAGCCGCGGTGTACCCGGCATTGATCGCCTTTTCTGAGCCCATTGCGACCACGGCGCTATAGGGCTCGGAGTTCCCGGAGGTACTCCCGCGACGGACGCGTGCGTCGCTGTCAAGGGTGGCGGTACGGTCGCCGTCGAACAAGCGAATCACGCGACCTCCTCAGGATCTTGAGAATCGAAAGCGGCAGCGGCACGATCTGCAAGGATCAGATTGATGATCAAGAGGCCTGCCATAATGAGACCAAGGATCGTTAACGTGTCCATAAACGGCAAGGGTGATAGAAGAAGCCAGCTCAGGGGCGCCGCCGCAAACACGATGGCAAAGGCGAGCATCCAATGCTGCTTTGAGGTCACCACGAACACCGTAGAAATAGGAGAGGTTACAAGCTGAAGGGCAAGCCACGGCGTCAAGGCACGTGCGATATCTCCAGCGAGATCCCACTGCTCTCCAAACACGAATGGGAAGAGCCACGGCGCGATGATGTAGATGGTCCCGAACGGTATTGCGGAAAGTAGAATCGCCCTGCGGATCGTTATCCGTATAAGCCTCTGCATCGAACCTGGTGTGATGTCTGCGAGTTCGCGATAAAACACCTGCTGAACTGCGCCATTAATAAGACCGATCGGCACTTGGAGCACTCGCCACGCGAGATTGAATTGCCCCACGAGGCTGAGGGCGAACGTTCCGATAATCATAACAATACCGTTGGTTCGCACAGCATCTACGAGCGCGTTCGGCAGGTTAAGTAGCGGCATTTTCTTGTGCTTAGCCGCCACCTGTCTGATCGTCGGAGCATCGGGACCTGGATTCTCGCGAAACTCTTGGGCCTTTGAGTTCAGCCAAAAGAACGCGAAAGCCTGCCCCGCCATGACTCCGAATAACAGACCCGGCATACTACGTAGGCCAGCCAAGCCAAACGCGAGCTGGCCTCCTGCCGAACCAATCGTCTGCTGAACTCGGTTGCGGGCGATGATCGTGTACTCGCGCTTGCGGTTATACCAATACTGAAGCAGGGTCACCTGCGCTAGGAAAAACACGGTTAAGCCGGCAAATGGCATCCAGTTGGCAAGTTCTTCGTCGTCCCAGATGGAGATCACGACGTCTTTAAGTAGGAAGGCGAGCAGCGTCGTTGTCAGTGATACGACGATGACACTACGGGTCGCCAGCTTTCCTATAACTCGTGCCTCGTCGTCCGACTTTGGAAGCACAACGGTCATGTCGTATCTCAACGCCGCGATTGCGGCGATAACAGCCGTGATCGCACCGTAAATTGCCATCTGGCCAAAGACCTCTGGCGTAAAAAGCCGGGCCGTGAAAATAGATATAATGACCGCGATCGCTTGCGACAGCGTCGTACCCGTCACCAAAATGAGGATGTTTTTAAGAATGGGGGATCCCTCGGACTTAGCCCGAAGCCACTTGCGCAAGCGGCCCATACGTCCTCCTAGACTTGACGATTCAGTTGATTGTATTCCGTCAGCCTGATGCTGACCAAGAAACCTCGGTTCTGTGGCCGAGCGCTCACATTTCCCGCATGAAGGATCGAACATGGTAACCATTCGGAGAACGCTTCACTTTGCACTTCTCGCCACCCTGCTTCTCGTGGGATTTACGGTCCCGACGCAGGCGAGCACCATCTCTGCCGAGCACTCGGCGTCCCTTCTCGCGCGTCTCGACACCACGAATGCGCTGTTTTCCTACGGCGGCGGCAAAGCTGGATACCTAACGCCGGGTCGGCAAGTCGGTCACAGGG
>JBHWRK010000199.1:0-14983 GCA_043426715.1 Trueperella sp.
ACAGTGTGATCTTCCTTGTCCTCGCCGGCCTGCTCGCGGTTGCCGAGATTTCTCGGGCCCGTGTACGCATGAGAAAAAACGACGACGATCCCGATTCCCCCGATAAGCCCACCTCCCCGGAGCTCTAGTGACCACACTGAATCATGCTCTCGATCGCCTTGAGGACGAGCACGGCCTCGACCCCTCGCCCGAAGCGATCCATGATGCCTTTACGGACTGGTTTACGTCGACCGGTAAACAGATGTATCCGCATCAGGAAGAGGCGCTGATCAACATCGTGGCTGGCGATCACGTCATAGTCTCGACTCCCACGGGGTCGGGTAAGTCGCTCATCGCTGCCCAAGCACTCTTCGCAGGTTTAGCCACCGGCCGCACGTCGTATTACACGGCACCGCTCAAGGCACTCGTCTCCGAGAAGTTCTTCGATCTCATTCGCGAGTTCGGCGCTCACAACGTTGGCATGATCACGGGCGATTCGTCGATCAACGCGGGCGCTCCCATCATCTGTGCAACTGCTGAAGTCCTTGCAAACATTACGCTTCGCGAGGGACCAGATGCCGACGTCGGCGTGGTCGTCATGGACGAATTCCACTTCTACGCCGATCCTCAGCGTGGCTGGGCCTGGCAAGTCCCACTCCTCGACCTCCCGCGAGCCCAGCAGATCCTGCTCTCGGCCACGCTAGGCGACACCAGCTTCTTCGTTGAGGATCTTGAGCAGCGCACGGGCCGCCCCGTCTCGATTGTTGATGACGCCGTTCGTCCGGTCCCCTTGCACTTCACTTATTCGATGGAGCCGGTGGGCGAGCAGATCCAAGAGCTCGTGGCTACGCATATGGCACCCGTCTACGTCGTGCATTTTTCCCAGCGTGAGGCTGTCGCGCAAGCGCAAGGTCTCATGTCGATGGCACTCATCTCGCCCGAACATCGCGAGCGCATCCGCACCGCGCTTGGCAACTTTAAATTTAGCCCAGGCTTTGGTCAGACCCTGTCAAAAATGCTTCGCAACGGCGTGGGCGTGCATCATGCGGGGCTGCTCCCCCGCTATCGCCGCCTTGTCGAACGTCTTACCCAGGCAGGGCTCCTCGTCGTGATCTGCGGTACGGACACGCTTGGCGTTGGTATCAACGTTCCGATCCGCACCGTGCTCATCACGTCATTGACGAAGTTCGACGGCTCACGAATGCGCAACCTTGGCGCCCGAGAGTTCCACCAGATCGCTGGACGGGCTGGACGCGCGGGCTACGACACCATCGGCTACGTCGTCGTTCAAGCGCCTGAACACGAAATTGAAAACGAGCGTCGCCTCCGCCGCGCCGGCGATGATCCCGTGAGAATCAAACGAGTGCAACGGGTAAAGGCACCGGAGGGCGAAGTCTCGTGGTCAGAGAAGACCTTCGAGCGCCTCAAAACCGCCGAGCCGGAAAAGCTCACCAGTCAGTTCCGCGTGGATCACGCGATGATCCTTAACCTCTTGCAGCGCTCGGACCCCGTGCTGTCGGTCGTCAAGATACTCACCGACAATCACGAGCCGGAGACCCCACGTAATCGCTTCGTGCGTCGCGCACTGGACATTTATTCCTCGTTGCGCACAGCCGGTGTCATCGTGCACGAGGACCGGAACTGGCGCGCCAAGCACCCCGACGAGCCGGCAATTCGATTCGCGAAGGACGTGCCAGACGATTTCGCGCTGAATTCGCCGCTCTCCCCGTTCGGGTTGGCCGCGCTTGAGCTTCTAGATCCCGAAGATCCCACCTACGCGCTCGACGTCGTCTCAGTCATTGAATCAGTCCAGGAAGACCCGATGGCGGTGCTCATCGCGCAGCGCAAGAAGGCGCGCGGCGAGTTGATCGGCAAATTAAAAAATGAGGGTGTGGAGTTCAACGAGCGGATGGCGCTAGCCGACGAGGTCATGTGGCCGCGCCCGCTAGCCGACCTCCTTGAGCCCGCCCTGGAAACCTACGCGCAGACGAACCCATGGGTGGCCGGGCACGAGCTCTCGCCTAAGTCGATCGTACGGATGATGATCGAGGAGGCCATGACCTTCTCCGAGTTCATTTCCCGCTATGATCTGACGCGCTCGGAAGGCGTGGTGCTCCGATACCTGACAGATACCTACCGCGCACTCCGCCAGACCGTGCCGTACGAGTTCCGCACAGACGAGGTGGAGGCCATCATCGAGTGGCTCGGTCGCCTCGTGCGCTCGATTGATTCCTCCTTGCTGGATGAATGGGAGGCACTCGCCGACGGGCGCGTCACACTTGACGAGCTCGATCTGCTCGCGGACGACGACGCCACCACCGGCGAAGAAGCTGCCTTCGGCGCGGACGAGGACGGAAATATCGCTTTCACGCGCAACAAGCACGCGCTCCGAAAGGCCGTGCGCAATGCGCTGTTTCGCCGGGTTGAAGCACTCGACCGCGACGATTACGACCTGCTCGATCGGCTTCATCACGCCGACGGCTGGGATGGCGACCGTTGGGCGGACGCCATGGATCTCTATTGGGACGTCTACGCCACGCTGGGCACGGACATGGATTCGCGCTCGGACCGGTTCTTCTCAATTTTAGAGGATCCCTCGTACGCCGACCTTCTCCAGGCGGGCATGGATGAAGATACCGCCTCAAACTGGTTGGAGACTCACAAGCAGGGTCGGCTCTGGCTCGCGATGCAGATTCTTGATGACCAGGGCTCGGCCGAACCGCCCAGTGATGAGACGGAGATGACGTGGGGCATGTGGGCCATTGTCGATTTGGATGCCTCCGATGAGGCAGATGAACTTGTCATGCACATGGTCAGGCTCGGGGAGCGCTAAATCTCCTCTGGCTGATCGTCTCTCACCCCTGACAGTTTTAAAGATGATAGGACGTGACAATGTCGATTACCGACAATATTGTGAAAATTCGAGAGCGTATCGCGCAGGCTGAAGAGGCCGCGGGCCGCGAGCCGGGTTCGGTGACCCTAATGCTGGCCGCAAAGCACCAGAGCGTCGAAAATCTGCTCGAGGCGACGAGCGCGGGGGCCACGATCTTCGGACACAATCAGGTACAGCAGTTGCAGACTCTGCGCGCCGGATTAGCCGAGGCAGGCGTAACGACCACGAATGCAGTTATTGGCCCAGTTCAGTCCAATAAGCTTCGCGCCGCGTTAGATAATGCTGATCGCATTGACACGGTGGATTCGCTAAAGACGGCGAAGAGAATCGCGCGCCGCCAGGAGATGCGTATCGCAGATGGGATAGCTGATGGTCCCTATCCCGTGTTAATTCAAGTGAATTCGTCTGGTTCAGACACGCAAAATGGCTGCTCCCCTGACGCGTTGATCGAGTTGGCTGAGCAGATGAGCGAGCTGGAGTTCGTGCGTATTGAAGGCCTGATGACGATCGGTGCACATACTGATGATGAGGCGAAAATCCATGAGAGCTTTGCATTGACCCGCTCGCTCTCCGAAAAAATGCGCCACATCGACGGACTGGACAATGCCACCGAACTGTCTATGGGCATGACGGGCGATATGGAGATTGCGATCGCCGAAGGCTCGACTCTCGTGCGAGTCGGCACGGCAATTTTCGGCGAACGTCCGCGACCCTGACGGTCAGCGGTGCGGGCTCTAGGCGCTCTCATTTTGATAGGTCTACCCTGGCGCCGCCACTGTCCGGGTTGGTTTGGGTATGCCCTACTGGCTGGTTGCCTAGCCTCTGATGACGCTGACCGGATCGTCACACGTAGCTCGCGCCTAGTCACCTCGATGAAGTGGAGTGTCGCCGTGGATCGATCTGAGATTACATCCATGCTCCACTAAAGCAATTGAGTTTCGTTCTGACAGGGTAAAAAATCGGCACAGCCAGCACGTGGTTAACAGGACGTAACCGAAAGACGACCTGTGCCGTGGCGGGCTGTCGCAGGCACCACCTCTAGTAAGTGGTCAATCCACGAGCGCGGAAAATCTCGCGCGCTGCTTCCGTTTCTTCTTTCGACGGTGGGTCCACGTGTTCGAGCTGGTATTCAAGCCCAAGGGAGTCCCACTTGTCACGCGCCATCTGGTGGAACGGCAATACCTCGACGCGCGATACGCTCTTCCAGTGCGTGACAATCTCGGCCACGGCCTCGATGTTCTCGCGGTCGTCGGTTAAACCGGGAACGAGCACGAACCGGATCCAGATTTCTTTGCCCATGGACGACAGGCGCTGGCCGAAGTTCAAGGTCGGCTGGAGCTTTCGTCCCGTCGTCCGCTCGTAGTACCCAGGTAAGCCGGACTTCAGGTCGAGAAGCACAAGATCGACGTCGTCAAGCATGTCATCGGTCACGGAGCGGCCGAGGAAACCGGACGTATCAATCGCCGTGTGGATGCCGGCTTCTTTCGCGCCGCGAAGCAGTTTCGCGATAAACGCGGGCTGCATGAGTGGCTCGCCGCCGGAGAACGTCACGCCCCCGCCCGTGACATTAAAGATCGTCTTATAGCGTGTAATGCGCTTGAGTAACGCCTCGGCAGTCACGCGTTTGCCGTCGCGCAGGCGGAGCGTATCGGGGTTGTGGCAGTACAAGCATCTCAGCGGGCACCCTGCCAAGAAAACGGTCATTCGCGTGCCCGGCCCATCCACGGCCGTCACGAGTTCCCACGAGTGCACGGAACCAACATCACCAGTGCGCACGGCCGAAATATGTTCTTCGTGGCTCATCTCGGGCGCGAGCTCAATCCCGTCGAGGCCGGCACCCGCTTCGCGTGGGACCTCATACTCGAGCGGTTCGGGGCGATACTCGCCCGTCGAGCCTTCGCCGGCCAAATACCGGCGAGCATCTAGTGATCTATTTGGCATAACCGTCCTTGGGGCTGATGACGTCAGACTCCGGAATCAAACTCCCGAAAGTGTACCGGAAATAATGAACCGGGCGTGAGGAACTCCTCGCGCCCGGCACACTCAGTAACTCACTTGTTTACATCGAGTCGTGGAACGTACGCGAGAGCACGTCGAGCTGCTGCTCGCGCGTCAAACGCACAAAGTTCACTGCATAGCCGGAGACACGCACCGTCAGTTGCGGGTACTTGTCCGGGTTTTCCATTGCGTCCTCAAGGGTTTCGCGGTTCAAGACGTTGACGTTTGCGTGGTAGAGGCCCTGGACACCGCCATTCTCCTCGCGCTGTGCCTTCATCGAGGCGAGACGCTCTTCGTATGTCTTAACCTTTGCCATGTTTTCTCCTTTGTGGATCTAGTCCAAAGTCTATCGTTCAGGTGACATTCCTGAGTACTGTTCAACGATTGGATCGGTGATCGTCCAGGCCTGCTGGACGGCCGCCGTACCGATCAGTTAAGCAATCAGCCCTTCGCAACCATGCCGGCATCCATGATGCCCACAAGGTTCCCGATCTGCTCGTCCCTATCGCGGCCAAGCGAGGTGGGAACGATCGTGTTCGTCAGCGAGATGCCGTCGAGTGCGTCGGTGTAGTCAAGCTTGCCCACCGAGAGCATCGAGGCGAGCATGCCGTGCGTGTCAGCGCCGTTCTCAGGGTTTGCACCAGGCGCGAACGGGGTGCCAGCGCGGTGGCCAGACGGGAAGTTACCGGTGTTCTTGCCGTACACAACGTTCGACGTGATTGTCAGCACCGACTGGGTCGGGATTGCGTTGCGGTACATCGGCATTGCCTTGATCTTCGCCATGATCGTGTGAACGATAGTAGCTGCGATGTCGTCAGCGCGGTCATCGTCATTACCGTAGCGCGGGAAATCGCCCTCGGTAATGTAATCGACCACGAGTCCCGAATCGTCGCGAACCGGGGTCACGGTGGCGTACTTGATCGCGGACAGCGAGTCGGCAACGATCGACAGGCCGGCAATGCCACAGCCCATCGTGCGGATGATGTCCGTATCGTGCAAAGCCATTTCAATGGCTTCGTACGCGTACTTGTCGTGGCTCCAGTGGATGATGTTGAGTGCCTCAACGTAAACCTCTACCACCCAGTTGAGCATCTCTTCGTACTTGACCCAGACCTCATCGAAGTCGAGCGGGCCGTCACCCTCAATGGGCTCATATCCTTCAGCGATCGTCTTGCCCGAGATCTCATCACGGCCACCGTTGATCGCGTACAGGAGCGACTTCGCAGCGTTCACGCGAGCCCCGAAGAACTGCATCTGCTTACCGATCTTCATCGGCGAGACGCAACAGGCAATTGCGGCGTCGTCTCCCCAGTGCTCGCGAATCTGATGATCCGCTTCGTACTGTAGCGAGGACGTCTCGATCGAGACCTCGGCACAGAAGCGCTTGTAGCCCTCCGGCAGCTTCTCCGACCAGAAGATCGTGATGTTGGGCTCCGGTGCGGGGCCAAGGTTGACCAGCGTCTGGAGAAGGCGGAACGAAGTCTTCGTGACCAGCGTACGGCCGTCTTCGCCGAAACCACCGTCCGACCAGGTTGCCCAGTACGGATCGCCAGAGAAAATCTGGTCGTAGGATTCGGTGCGCAAGAAGCGCACGATGCGAAGCTTGATAACGAGCGCGTCGATGATTTCCTGAGCAGCTTCCTCAGAGATGAGGCCGCGCTCGAAATCACGCTCGAAGTAAATGTCAAAGAATGCCGACAGACGGCCAAACGACATGGCGGCGCCATCCTGCGACTTCACCGCACCGAGGTAGCCGAAGTACGTCCACTGGACAGCTTCCTGCGCCGTCTCGGCCGGGCGCGAAATGTCGAAGCCATAGCCCTCAGCCATCGTCTTCAGCTTCTCAAGTGCGCGAATCTGCTCGGCGATCTCCTCGCGATCGCGTGCCCAATCCTGGGAGAAGGGCTGGTTCGCGTTTCGATCCTGGTCCTTCTTCTTCTCGTCGATGAGGCGGTCCACACCATACAGTGCCACGCGACGGTAGTCACCGATGATGCGGCCACGGCCGTAAGCATCAGGCAGGCCGGTAATGATATGCGAGGAACGAGCCGCACGAATACGCGGGGTATATACGTCGAAGACGCCCTGGTTGTGCGTCTTGCGGTGACGGGTGAAGATGTCCTTCACGTCGTCGTTAACTTCCTTGCCCGCTTCCTTGATCGCAGCTTCGACCATGCGCCAGCCGCCGTAGGGCATCATCGCGCGCTTGAGCGGAACATCGGTCTGAAGGCCGACGATCACGTCGTCATCATCAGAGATGTATCCCGGTCCAAACGCATCGACATCCGCGGGGGTCGTTGTGTCTACGTCGAAGACGCGCTGCTCGCGTTCGACGGACAGGTACTTCTTATCAAGGGTGTCCCACAGGCGGAGGGTCTTTTCGGTGGGGCCGACCAAGAATTCCTGATCGCCCTCGTACGGGGTGTAGTTCTTCTGGATAAAGTCGCGAACATCAATTATCGATGTCCACGTACCAGCTTCAAAACCATCCCACTGCTTTGTGTCTGTCATTGAACCGGCGTCGATTGTCACTCGTGTGGCTCCTTATGCTTTAATCACGTTCTCTTCCATACTAGATAATGCGTCGAGTACTTGGGAGTGATGGGGATACAATTCACACGGGATTTTTTTGGACATATCCGGCGTTATTGCTGTCAGGAAAAATGGATCGTTTCAAGTCTGGGACCGAGGGCCCGGTTCCATCGTCCCGCCCGCAAAACCTGAGGGTCCCAGGAGACAAAATGTGCCGTTTTGCGCTCACAGATACCTGCCACTGGCAGAAAGATCTCCCCGGTAGATGACGTGGCTGTGGCGGGGTTAGCAACCTTCGGAGACAGGGGATTCACCAGAGCGCAGTAACCCATAGACATAGCCGTCAGTGAGAGCTTCCCACGAAGCTTCGATGACGTCGTCGCCCACACCGACCGTGGTCCACGTACCGTCCGAGTCCTGCATCGTCAGCATGACGCGGGTAACGGCCTGGGTTCCCATCGACGAATCCAAGATGCGCACCTTGAAGTCGATGAGCGACATGTTATCGAGCTCGGCGTACACGGGCAGGAGTGCTGCTCGCAGGGCCTCATCGAGGGCGTGAACCGGCCCCACTCCTTCGCCCATACGCATGATGCGCTGGCCTCCCGCGTGCAACTTGACTCGTGCTTCACTGATTGAGGCGCCGATATCGCCGGGCATGGAGGTGATGTCCGTCGACCACTGTTCCACCTCAAAGAAGGCGAGCCGCTGACCATCGAGCACCTCGCGCACGAGCAACTCGAAGGAGGCGTCCGCGGCGTCGTAGGTGTAGCCCTGAGCCTCAGCCTCCTTGACCCGGCGTGTAATCTCGCCGAGTTCGCCCTTACGCTCTGATAGATCGATGTCGAATTCGCGGGCTTTGAGTTCCACGGAGGAACGTCCTGCCATGTCCGAAACGAGCATGCGCATATCATTGCCCACTAACTCGGGATCAATGTGCTGATACAAATTGGGATCCACTCGTATCGCCGATGCGTGCAGTCCGGCCTTGTGGGCGAACGAGGAGTTACCCACGTACGGCTGGCGCATCTGCGGTGACATGTTGGTCAATTCTGCAATCGCATGCGAGACCGACGTGAAGTCGGCGAGCTGTTCGGGGGTGGCGGTCTCGTATCCCGTCTTGAGTGCGAGATTTGCGACGGCGGTCAGCAGATTTGCGTTGCCCGTGCGTTCGCCATACCCGTTGATGGTGCCCTGAATTTGACGACACCCCGCTTCAACCGCAGCGATCGTGTTTGCAACTGCACACCCGCCGTCGTCGTGCGTATGGATGCCGAGCGGTGGATCCTCGACGCCGACCTTCTCAAGTTGCGCCGTGAGGTCACGGACGATGTTGGTCACCGTTGAGGGCAGCGAGCCTCCGTTCGTGTCGCACAGAACCACCCACGAGGCGCCCGCCTTTAGTGCTTCGGCGGCCACCGCCGTCGTGTAATTCGGATCGGCGATGAAGCCGTCGAAGAAGTGCTCGAGGTCCACCATGACCTCGCGGCCCTGCTCGCGCAAGTAGGTGACGGTATCGCGAACCATGCGGAGATTTTCGTCGCCGTCCGTGCGCAGGGCTTGCTTAACATGACGGATGTCAGACTTGGCCACGAGGCAGATAACGTCCGCGCCCGAATCCAAAAGTGCGGCCACCTGGCCGTCCTCGGAGGCTGGGACTCCGGCCTTCGTCGTGGCACCGAATGCCGTGAGCGAGGCTCGCGTCAGCGGATTGTTCTCTTTGAGCGCATTGAAAAACTCGGTGTCACGCGGGATTGCACCCGGCCAGCCGCCCTCAATGTAATCGGCGCCCATGGCTTCGATATGCGGGAGCATTGCGAGCTTGTCAGCGACCGAAAGGTTGATGCCCTCTTGCTGTGCGCCATCCCGTAGCGTCGTGTCGTAAACAAAGACTTTCATTAGGCATCAGCAATCTTGTAGAGCCACCCGAATCGATCCTCGGCATGGCCGAGCTGGATGGCGGTGAGTTCGTCGTAAATCGCCTTCGTCTTCTCCCCCACGGGCACCTCGATGTCGAAGTCGTTAGAGGCTAGGCGGCCGATTGGGGTGACGACGGCGGCCGTTCCACAAGCGAACATTTCTGCGACGTCGCCGGACTCGAGCCCATCGAGTACCGACTGCAGCGAAATCGTCTCTTCGGACGTGGGTGTGCCCTCATCGTCGAGGAACTGGAGGATTGAGGAGCGCGTGCCACCGGGCAGAATGTTGCCGGTGAGTGCGGGGGTCTTGACAGAGCCGTCAGCCATGACAATGAAAACGTTCATGCCGCCCAGTTCGTCGAGGTTCGTGTTGTTGGCCGCGTCGAGGAAGAGCACCTCATCGAAGCCGGACTCGGCCGCACGCACCTTCGGTAGAAGTGAGGACGCGTAATTGCCGCCAGTCTTCACATCACCCATGCCGCCGGGGCCCGCGCGGTGGTACTCGCGATCGACCCACAGATCGATCGGCTGGAGGCCATTCTTGAAGTACGCACCAGACGGAGAAGCGATAACAAGGTATTCGTACCGTGACGCCGCGCGCACACCGAGGAACGATTCGGAGGCGAACACGAAAGGGCGAAGGTACAGCGATGTGCCGGGATCGGACGGGACCCAGCGGGCATCCGCTCGCACAAGATCCACGATCGACGCGATAAAGGCCTCATGTGGGATTTCGGGGATCGCGAGCCGTCGGTTCGACATGTTCATCCGCGCCGCGTTATAGCTGGGGCGGAAGGTCCAGATGGATCCGTCGTCGTGCCTGTAGGCCTTCATGCCCTCAAAGGTTTCCTGGCCGTAGTGCAGGACCGCACCAGCTGGGTCGAGTGAAAGCGGACCGTATGGTTCGATGACCAAATTGTGCCAACCCTTGTCCGCCGTCCACGTCGCATGCGCCATGTAGTCCGTGAAGTCCGAGCCGAAACCTAGGTTCGAAAATACGCGCGCGTGCTCCTCGTCGCTCTTCAGTCCGTCGTGCGTCTGAATCGCGAACGTTCCAGCGAGCTCGTCCGCGTCCATGATGGGCTCGGCGGCGAGGTTTTCTAGGTCGGTTGGCTGGCGCATGGTCGTCCTTTCGTGTGTGCTCGAATCTTTTGGTGCTGGTTACTTCAGGAGAGCGACGACGGCATCGCCAATTTCCTGCGTGGTGCGCACCAGCGGGGTTCCGTTTGCTGCGGCCTTGGCGCGTGCTGCCATATCGATATCGACGGCGTCACGTACCTTCTGCCCTAGCTCAGGATACTCGAGGAAATCGAGCATCATGGCAATCGATGAGATCGTTGCGATCGGGTCGGCCTTGTCCTGACCCGCGATATCAGGGGCCGAGCCGTGGACGGGTTCGAACATGGACGGGAAGGTCTTGTCTGGGTTGATGTTGCCGGAGGCGGCGAGGCCGATTCCGCCGGTGATGGCGCCGGCCTCATCTGTGAGGATGTCGCCGAACAAGTTGTCAGTGACGATGACATCGAAGCGGCCAGGATCGGTCACTAGGAAGATCGTAGCGGCATCGACGTGCAGGTAGTCGGTCTCAACCTCGGGATACTCCGCACCAACTTCTTCGACGGTGCGGCGCCATAAATGGCCAGCGTTAACGAGCACGTTGTGTTTGTGTACAAGGGTGAGCTTCTTACGGCGGGCGAGGGCCTGTTCGAACGCGAAGCGAACGACTCGTTCGGCTCCGTACCGGGTGTTAACCGAGACCTCTGTGGCGATCTCCTGCGGGGTGCCCTCACGGACCACGCCGCCGTTACCAGCGTAGAGACCCTCGGTACCCTCGCGGACTACGACGAAGTCGATCTCACCCGGATTCCCGAGTGGGGTGGGTACACCTTCGTAGTACTTCGAGGGGCGGAGGTTGACGTATTGATCAAGCTCGAAGCGGAGCTTCAGGAGAAGGCCACGCTCGAGGATGCCGGAGGGCATCGACGGATCGCCCACGGCGCCAAGGAGGATGACGTCCTTCGACTTGATCTCCTCAAGCTCGGCATCAGAGAGCACCTCACCAGTGCGGTGGTAGCGTGCGGCACCAAGATCGTAGGTGGTCTTCTTAAAGACCACCTCACCGTCGGTCACGGCATCGAGGACCTTGAGGGCCTCCGCCACAACTTCGGGGCCAATACCGTCACCAGGGATCACTGCAAGTTCGATAGTCATGGAGAAATTGTAGGCAAATGCCCATATTTTAGGCCGGTTCTTTCACAGTCCGGACACGGCCGCCTCCCGCTGACGCGCGCATATCCCACTGGTGCCGATCCCCACGGTCAACGGATGCCGCCCCACGCCGCGAAGGTCTTGGGGCCCGCCCATAAAATCCAGCACTCACGAGTGTAGGTTTCCCTTCCGAGTCGGTTACGGTGCCATAGTTACACCATGCCTACGGTTCGCACATACCTACCCGGTCTCGCATTCGTCGCCCTCGTCACCGCCCTTGCCTACGGAGTCAACCAGCTGGTTCCCGCCCTGTCCGCCTTGCTCGTGGCCATCCTTTTTGGGATGTTACTCCGCAATGTCGAACTGGTGCCGGAAGTTGCCGAACCCGGTCTGACGTTTGCGTCGAAGAAGGTGTTGAGGGCTGGCGTTGTGCTTCTGGGCTTCCAGCTATCACTGTGGGTGATCGTCGATTTGGGCTTGGGCGCGGTGATAACCATTCTCGCGACTGTGGTGGGCACGTTCGCCGGCACGCTTGCCATTGGTCGGCTCCTCAAGATGGATGTTCCTGACCGGTACTTGGTGGCAACTGGAACCTCTATCTGTGGGGCGTCAGCAATCGCAGCCATGTCCGCCGTCGTCGATGATGGAAAAAACAGTCGAAACGTTGAAGAATCCGCAGCGACTGCGCTGGCCGGTGTGACGATCTTCGGCACGATCTCGATGCTCGTGCTTCCTGCGATTATCAACGCAATCGGCATGGCGGTGATGCCGGCAGGCGTGTGGATTGGGTCTGCCGTACACGAGGTAGGCCAAGTGGTGGCTGGCGGTGGATTTGTCTCGCCCGAGGTCCAGCAGGTTGCTGTGGCGACGAAGCTCGGCCGTGTGCTGACCCTTGCGCCCATAGTCGTGCTGGTTGGGCTGGTCATGCGGCGCCGCACATCACAGATGCAAGCCGGATCTGGTTCGGCACACGTTGCGGACGGTGCAGCCCCGCAAACTGATATCAAGACTCCCCCGCTCATACCGCTCTTCGTTGCAGGCTTCGTCGTGATGGTGGTCCTACGAACCGTGCTCGATCTCCCAGATGATCACACGCTCCCCTCGACGATCAAGCTGTTTGCCTCGCTCTTCCTCACCGCGGCAATGGTGGGGATGGGCGCCGCCGTCGATATCCGATCGGTCTTGGCTCGCGGGCGCGCCTCGATTGTGCTCTCGCTAGCCGCGGGCACATTGGCAGCACTCATCTCGCTTGCTTGTGCAGTCGCGCTTCTATAATGAGAGCGCTCTACTCATTGGAAAAGCGATATCGGTGATATCTCAGTCGGTTGACGATTTGCAAATCTCCGGTGGAGATAAGTTCCGCGTAGATAGCGCGGAAAGAAACCGCACACCCTTCGCAGGTTCATATTTCATGTAGCGTCCCTCCACCGAGCGAAGGCCACTTAGTCGCACAAAAGGGCCCCTCCGCCGTGCAGAGGGGCCCTTCAGGCTGATGGGTTAGTCCTCGTCGTAGTATGCGCCGATGTAGCGAGGGTTCATAAGGTTTTCCACGGAGAGAGCCTCGTCAAGTTGCTCTTCGTTCAGTAAGCCGCGCTCAAGCACAATCTCCCGAACACCCTTGCCGGTGGCCGCAGCTTCTTTTCCAATCGAATCGCCCTCATCGTGGCCGATGAGTTCATTGAGGTAGGTGACGATGCCGATCGAGTTCATGACGTTCGCCTTGCAGACATCTTCGTTCACCGTAATGCCGTCGACGCAGCGCTCACGCAGCGTGCGCAGGGCGTTTCGCATGATGTACACGTCTTCGAACAGGCACTGCGTGATGATGGGCTCCATAACGTTGAGCTGGAGCTGACCAGCCTCGGAGGCAAACGCAACGGTGGTGGCATTACCAAGCACCTTGTAGCACACCTGATTCACGACCTCGGGGATCACCGGATTGACTTTCGCTGGCATGATCGACGATCCGGCCTGCATCTCCGGCAGGTTAATCTCATTCAGTCCCGCGCGCGGGCCTGAACTCAGTAGACGCAGGTCGTTACAAATCATCGACACCTTGGTGGCCAGCCGCTTGAACGAACCAGATACCGCCACGAAGACGCCGGTATCCGACGTTGCTTCAACGAGATCCGGCGCACCCGTAATCTCAAAGCCTGTCACCTCGGCTAGCCGCTTGACAGCAGCCTCTTGGAAACCCGGAGGCGTATTCAGACGCGTGCCAATCGCCGTCGCACCCAAATTGACCTCAAGGAGGAGCTTCATCTCCTGGCGCAGGTATCGTACTTCTTCTTCCATGAGCGTGCGGAAGGCGCCAAACTCCTGACCAACCGTCATCGGGACCGCATCCTGCATCTGCGTGCGGCCCATCTTGATGACGTCCTTGTTCTTCTCGGCGATCTGACCGAACGAGTCCGCGAGCGCCTTGACCTCCCGGATAAGACTCTCAATGAGGAAGTACAGAGCAATGCGGATGCCGGTCGGATAGGCATCGTTCGTGGACTGAGACTTGTTGACGTCATTGTTCGGGTTAATGATGTCGTAACGGCCCTTCTCCTCCCCCAGCACCTCCAGCGCCAGGTTCGTGATGACCTCGTTCGCGTTCATGTTGACCGACGTGCCCGCGCCGCCTTGGAACATGTCGATCGGGAACTGGTCCATGGCCTTGCCATCTTCCAAAATCAGATCGCACGCGGCAACGATCGCGTCGACTGTCTTCTTCGGCAACACGCGAGTGTCACGGTTCGCGAGCGCCACCGCCTTTTTCGTCAGCGCCATGCCCTCGATAAATTCCGGAAAGTCGTTCATCGTGCGGCCGGAAATCGGGAAGTTCTCGATCGCGCGCAGAGTGTGAATGCCGTAGTACGCGTCGGTGGGAATCTCTCGAGCGCCGAGGAGATCTTTCTCGGTGCGGGTTTCAGCCATGGGTGCTCCTTGTGTGAGTGAGTGCTGTGTTTTTCTGTCGAGGAGTAAGATCTTCGACAGTTGTTGTGCTGTCTATGACGTGCAAACTGCGATGGCTCAGATGCCGCTTGGCAAGGCGAGCGTTGAAACGTGCGTGATGGAGGGCAGTTCCATACGGGAACTGCCCTCCATCGAGTTCAAATTATCGTGCGGCAGAGCCGTCCACGTAATCTTCGTCGACGGTCTCCCATGCGAACATCTTGCGAAGCTCCACACCGACCTTCTCGATCTGGTGTCCCTCGCCCTTGTCGCGAAGCTCAGCGATTTCCGTCGCCCCGTTGTCCTGGTCGTCAATGAAGCGCTTGGCGAACTCGCCGTCCTGAATGTCTTTCAGCACAGCCTCCATGTTCTCCTTCACGTCAGGAGTGATGACTCGCGGGCCGGAGACGTAGTCGCCGTATTCGGCCGTGTCCGAAATGGACCAGCGCATCTTCGACAGGCCTCCTTCATTAATGAGGTCAACGATGAGCTTGAGCTCATGGAGCACCAGTCA
>JBHWRK010000200.1:0-10984 GCA_043426715.1 Trueperella sp.
TGACTGTGCTGTGGATTCTCTTGGGCGCACTACTGCTCCGGATGCTAGCGGTTAATCCGTTTATGGCGGAGGGTTTCATTTTCTTTGACCTCGGCACCACAATTCTTCGATTCATGACCTTCTTCATGTGGTACGCGGTCGGTCTGTTCGGAGTTAAGACCGTTGACCTTCTCGTCAACGCGTCGAAGTATTTGTGGATTCCGGCCATCACAATTTACGCCTATATTGGTCTATTCGCGTATCCAGAAGACCTTGGCAAACTGTACAGTCTTGCATTGTCAGTCGTTGGTATCGTGGCTATGCTTGGCGTCGTTCAAATCCTCGTGATGAGCAGGTGGCTGCGCAAGCTATTCCGCTACGTCGCAGGGCGTACATTGCCTATCTATCTGTTCCACGCGCTAATCCTCGTGATCGCGAGAGGGCAATTTAATTCGATCGACAGCCTATCCGTACCTCAGACCTATTTCCTCGTGTTTGGCCTCACCGCGTTTCTCGTTGCGGTCTCCTGTCTTGCGTGGGACGTATTGCGCCCGCGATTCCCTCTTCTTTTCCGCGCACCGTCCCTGAAGCGGAACTCATAACAGCGCTACAACGACGGTGGCCAGATCGAATCCTACGGCTGCGGCGATGGAACCACTGTCGGTTCGCCCGTGGAAATGGCGGGTGTAGGCTCCGGTTCGGCAGGTTCCGTTTCAGTTGTCACTGCTTCAGTGGGTTCCGGTTCAGTGGGCGCTGGTTCGATGGAAGCAGGCGCCGGCGCGCGCTGGGTCGGCATGCCATTCTTGCTCCAGACAAGTTCCGGAAGACCGGCGTCGTTGATCCAGTACAGCTTCGCGATATCTCCGCTGAGCGTGAGCGTGCCGTTCGCAGTGATGCCGTCGTCGACGAAGGCGATGAGCTGATCGGAGGTTGCGCTGCAGAACTTGGCGTCCTCGTCAAAGGGTGAGAACGGCAGACCAAGGGAGTTGACCGCCACGAAGCTCTCTGCCGGGGCGGAAACATAACCGTATTGTGTGCCATGAGGCGCGTCCACCGTGATGTCGAGCTCGAGGAAGGTGCCACCCGTGAGTGTACCGAGGTCGGAGGTGCAGGTGTTCGACACGATCGCACCGTCGATCGTAACTGCGCCACTCACAGGAGTCGATTCGCCCTGTGAGGGCAGCGGGGCGGATTCAAGCAGATCCTGCCCAGAGCTTAGGTCTGAATACGCTCGAACCTGCCGGAACCAGTCGCCATTCGTGACGCGATACCCGTTACGGACGACCCACTGAGCCTGCCGCGGAGTGGTTTCGTAAATCCACACCGGTTCTCCCGATGACGCGGTGGCGGGCACGCGGTGGTAGCGCATCGTATTGGTATCTCCGCTAGGGCTATACCCCTCGTATAGATCCAAGCGGGCAATGTTCGTTGCGAGGGTTGACTTGGGGAACTCCATGATCTGACCCACGAGCGGGACCGAGCTCGAGGCTTTGACCGCCCACGGCCAGGTGCCGCCGTGGGTGACCCACAGCTGGTAACCCGGCACGGTTGTCTTGCGCTCGGATAGCGTGCGCCCCTGAACCATGTGGTATCCGCGGTCACCCGTGCGTAGCGTTCCGTAGACGAATGGCTGGCGCGGTGGCTGCGGCTTTGGTGCTGGTTCGCCGGCAGCCTGTGTGACCTCCCACGGACCGGGCAACGTCATCTTGTGCCATCCGTGCCCAATTTGTACGGCGGGCTCCCACCAGCCGTTGCCACGGCCCGAGTATCGGTACAACCGGCCATCCTCGCGTTGGCCGATCATGTCCGGAATCCCATCGCCATCCATGTCGCCAAAGGATGTGAGGTTCTTGAAGTTCTTCCAGCCGTGGCCGATCACTTTACTGGACGAAAAGCCACCGCGTCCGTTGCCCGGGTAAAGCAGGAGTTGGCCAGTCGCCTTGTGAACAGCTACAACGTCGTCGTTCCCGTCGCCGGTAATATCTCCGGGTGACGAGATCATGTGGAGGCCATTCCAGCCGTGGCCAATTTGGCGCGGAGTTCCCCAGCCTCCAGGACCCTTCGTTGGGTAAAGAATCATGCGTCCATCGTCAACGCGGCCTAGGATATCGGGCCTGCCATCGCCGTCCCAGTCATCCGACGGGACGATTGCCGTCATGTCCTGCCAGCCATGTCCGATCTGGTACCCGCCAGACAACCTGCTGCCGTTGGAATGGTAAATGCGTAACACGCCATCAGGCGAGCGCACGATGACGTCGTCGTAGCGGTCGCCACGCAGCGACTTAATCTGGATTCCGTAGTCAAATCCGCCCCAGCCGTGTCCGACTTGGAGGCCCGGAGACAGGTAGCCGCTCCCGCCGCCTCCGTAGGAATACAGCACGTTGGTGCCCTCTTGGCGTGCCAAGAGGGAGGCGGGATAACCGGCCCGGATCGTGCTGGCGCTCGCGGGCATCGTCATGCCCAAAGCGAGCAGAAGCGCTACAAAGAGCCCCAAAAACGTGCGAGAAATGCGTGGCATGTGTACTCCCGTGGTGGAGGCGAGAAGTTGGGCTTGTGCGGCCGACGATTTATATTCTATGGCACGATGGCCGGTTCCTCAGGCGAACCAATCAGACCGTTGTGGGATCATGGCGAGCACCGTAGCGAGTGGAGGCTGGCTGTAAGATCGTGTTCGGGCGCCAGTAGAAGGAACGAAGCGTGACACAACTTATTCTCCTAACCAGCCATTTCCCGTATTACCCGGGAGAGCAGTTTCTCGAGCAGGAAATTGCACATTTCTCCGATCATTTTGATTGGGTCGTCGTGGTGCCCATCGATTTGAGCCAGAGTGATGGTACGAGGCGTGATCTTCCGGACGGCGTAGAGTTGGCTGAGATGGTTCGGCCAGACGATTCGCGCGTGAGATCGCTGGCATCTCGCTTGACGACGTCATTTGCTGAGGGGATTGCCCGCGCCGGGCTTCCACACAAGACGGCGCTCGACCTGAGGTTTTCGACGACGGCCCTCGGCATGTACGACAGGGTGTCGGCAGCGCTCGACGACGCCGGAGTGTCCCGTTCCGAACCGACGATCACCTATGGGTATTGGCTGTTTAAGCAGGCCGCCGTTGCCACCCTTCTCACACGGCATCACTTTACTGGCCGCGCCCTTGCCATCAGCCGTGCTCACGGCGCCGATGTGTATCGAGACCGGGGAATCATGGGATACCTGCCGGCACGTCGCTACCTTTCGCGAAACCTCGATCACCTGTACCCGATCTCGGAGTCGGGGCGCCGTGAGATTCTTGCGTATCCCGGCATCGATGCGGCAAAGGTGGAGGTGGCACGCCTAGGCACGAACCCGCCACTCGAACGGGTTGATCGAGCCCGGGCGAATCCGTTCCATGTGGTTACCGTCTCTCGAATCATCCCACTCAAACGAGTGGATGACATTGCACGTGCGATCGCGATCGCTGCGAAGCGGGTGCCAGGCGGGATTCGATGGACGCATATCGGAGATTCCGGCAAAGAGTCGCTCGCGAAACTTGACGAACTGACCCGCGAGCTCGGGATTGATGAGTCCACCGACCTGCTCGGGCAGATTTCCAACGCTGAGGTGGCGCAGTTCTATCGGGAGAATCCGGTCAGTTTCTTCGTGAACTTCTCGACCACCGAAGGCGTGCCCGTCTCCATTATGGAGGCCTTCGCACATTCCATTCCGGCGATTGCCACTGACGTGGGAGGAACCGGCGAGCTTGTGAATTCCCACAATGGAGAGCTACTACCCGCTAGCGCCACAGTCGAAGATCTTGCGGACGAACTGCAACGGCTCGCGAGTCTCTCTGACGAGGACTACGCGGCGATGAGTGACAACGCATTCGACACATGGCAGTCAATGGCGAACGGGCCCGAGAACTACGAGGCATTTGCCCACAGGCTAAGGGATCTGATCTAGTCTCAGGAGCAGCTCGAGGCCGAGCGCCAGCAGTAGCTCTGCCCTCCTACTCGGGCAGCACATCCTGACCGGGAACCCATCGATTCGTCACGAACAGTTCGGCGAACATTCCAAACAGCGAGAGTCCGCGGAAGATCCGCCACGCATCGCGCTTGGACACGGGTTCGGGCAGAAACCCGGTGAACGACATGGGATGCCGAACCTGAACCCCTGTGGACCGCCAGCGCCGGTGCAACTCGGGGATCGGGCTCTTCATCAGCATAGACTTCACCCGCCCGGGAATTCTGCTTGGCTGGGCGGCTTTGGGCTGGTAGAACGCGCTATCGCCGCCCACGTGCTCGGCATAATAGCTCTCGACGAAACGTCGGTAAGCCGAGCGTGGGGCGTCTTGGAAGTCGGCTGGCGCGATAGTGAACAGCTCCGTGATCTCGTTTGTACACATCGGTAACGCCCACGAGAATCCGGCATCTTCATAGGCGCGCACGGAGTTACAGATGTACTTGGCGTGGCGCTCTTCGAAGTGGAATTTGTTTGTGATGGCGTTTCGAGTCCCGACGTCGGTGTTCCCCCACAAATCCTCGACCATCGCCTCAATCTTGGCACGGGTATAGCGATGTTCGAGCGCCTGGCACGGCCGATCTCGGAGGTTGAGGTGGCGGGCGGCGAGGAGTTCGACCATGTCCTCACGCGCCATGGGTGTCGCCTCGTCGCTGAATCTGCCGAGGTGGGAGGTCTTGATGGCCGTGTGCCCGGGGATGATGATTCCGTTTGGGTCGATGCCCTCAACGGAGCAGAGCTCTCGCAACGCAAACCAGTCTTGGATATGGGGGAGGGCATTACCAGACCATGCGTGCTCGAGGAATTCGTTGCTGTCCCGATCTTGCCACGCTGAACGGATCGCATCCTCGGTGGTTTCGATGAAAAACCACGGCCTACCTGCCTGCTCTGCGATCTCTTTCGAGACGCGTGCTTCGGCGGAGTCAGGGCGCCCGTAGGTGAAAGTCGCCACGTGAGGCGCTCCGACGTCGGCTAGAACTGCGAGCTGGATTCGGGAGTCAACGCCCCCGGACAGCGGAACTATCAGCTGTCTATCGCCCGCCGCCTCAAGAAGGTCCAGATAGGACCTGCGCAGAGCGGACGCGAAGCGGCTCAGGTAATCGGCCGACGACTCCTCAAGCCGGGCCGATGGCACGTAATCGATGTAGGGATGTTCGGCTGACGATCCGGGCGCATCGAACGTGTGAATCGTCGACGAGCGCACGGTTGAGACACCCTCGATGAGGGTGTCTGAGCCGAGCACCCAACCAGAATGAAGGAACTCGCGGGTAGCCTGCTCGTTGCGTCGGTAGGGCACCGCGCCGCGGAAATCCTCCATGCGTGAGGATACGTGGAGGGTATCGCCCAGCGCAGCGTAGTGGATGGGATAGGAACGGGCGGCGTCCGTGACGAGATGAATCTTGCCGCCAGCCTCGACGATTGCCGCCCAGTTTCCCCGCTGCTTCCTAGCTGATTGCGCGAGCGCGTCCACCGACGTCGTCTCAAGCTCCGCCGCCACGTGACCGAGGGAGTCCTTCCAGTGAACCGTCGAATCACCGAACGTCGTCGTACGCCAATAACCGGCGTCGTGGATAACGAGTTCCATATGTCTCTCTTCCGACGGTACCCGTAAGGCAGGAAGACCCGGGCGATCTATACTGATGCAGTATAACCGTGTCCGACGCTCGAAAGGACTATCGTGACGTCACCCCTGCACGTCCTATGGACGCCGTCGTGGTATCCCTCGCCCGGGCAGCCGCTCAACGGAAGCTTCTTTCGTGAGCAGGTGGGGTTTCTCCGCGACGCCGGCATGACCGTTGGCGTCGCAAGCATGCAGGCCCATCCGTTTTCGATGCCCCCGACGCCCATGTACGTCGAGGACGTCGAGCAGACGATTACCCGGTCGGTCCCGTTCTTGCCGGCGCGGCTTCGTGCGGACGGTCTGACGATGAGGAACTTTGCCGAGAGCTTCAGGCGCACCTACGAACAACGCTTTGGTGTTCCCGATGTCATTCACGCACACTCCGTATTTCCAGGAATTCTGTTTGCTCGCTACCTCCACTGCAGGTGGGGCGTTCCCTATGTGCTCACCGAGCACCGACCGTCGTCACTTCGCCAGCCCCCCAGCTCGCGCAGGGACGCCATCCAACGTGCCGTGCGCCAGGCATCGGCGAGGCTCACGGTCTCCGACGACATGGGCGACAAGCTGACGTCGTTCTACCAGTCCGATCCGTTTCAGGTGTCCGTGCTCCCTGTCGATGATGCATTCTTCGAGATCGAACCCGATCGCCGAGCTGACGATCCTTTCACGTTTATTCACGTGTCGATGCTTGGGCGAAATAAGCGAGTGGAAGAAGTCATCGACGCCTTTGCCCAGGTCAACGCCTACGATCCTCACACCCGCCTTATCATTGTGGGTGGGAACGAGCCGGACGTCGCGAACCTGCGCACCTACGCACGCTCCGTGAGCGAGGCCGTGCAGGTGCTTGGTTCGCGCCCCCGCTCTGAGATTCCGCGGCTCATGGCAGCGGCCGACTGCCACGTCCTCGTCTCGGCCTCCGAAGCCGGCGGCACCGTCTTCTCGGAGGCTCAAGCTGCCGGTACGCCGAGCATCGGCTCTGCAACGCCAGCGGGTAGGGCACAGATTGTGCCGGGCACGGGCATCGTCGTCGGCATTGACCAACCGGGTGAATTGCGCGATGCTATGCGCAAAATCATCGCGGACACGCGGGCGGGTGGTTATAGTCGAGAGTCGATCCGCGCGATTGCGCGCGCACGAGTATCGAAGGAAAAGTTCGCCAGCGACATGCTCACAACGTACATTGACTCTTTACGCGGCACCCCGCGCACGGCGCCTGATGAGGCGCTATGAGCTTCATGGATCGCGCGCGAGCTCGCCTTGACAAGCTTGCCAAGGAACGGCCAGTCCTTAAGAACGTCCTGATCCTGCTTACGGGTACGTCCCTGTCTCAAGTATTTGCCATCGGCGTATCGATCTTCACGGCGCGCATCTTTAGCCCCGAAGACTTTGGCCGATTCGCGCTGTACGGGGCAATTACCGCCGTGATCACCACGATTGCCTCGTTGCGCTACGACATGACGATCGTTCTTCCCGAGGACGACGACGAGGCGCGGGTCGTGGGCAGGCTCGCCACGCGGCTCAACATCATCTTTTCCATCACCGCATCGCTCCTTGCTCTGTTGCTCCGCAACGTCATCATTGACATTTGGCAGGACGAAGTCCTCGCAACCTGGCTACCGTTCGCGGGCCTCACCGTGTTCTGCGTCGCCCAGATCAACGTTCTTCAGTACTGGTATAACCGCAAGACGCAATATGGCGTTATTGCGAAGAACAGAGTCCAACAGACCATCGGCTCATCCGGTGGGCAGCTCTTGTTAGGGCTTGCGGGTATGCGATCGATGGCCGGCCTACTATTCGGCACGCTTGTCGGCCAGATATACGCCTTCCTCAACCTACACAGGCAGTCAACCGAGTTTCGCAGGCAGCCGGGGCCGGACGCCCCCTCGATGCTGGAAGTGGCGAAGACGTACAAGAAGATGCCGATGCTCAACCTCCCGAACGCGTTTATCGATTCGATTCGCGCGAACGGCATCGCCATGATCATTGGAAAGATTGCGGTTGGCTCGCTCGGTCAGTTCAACCTCGCCTGGCGCGTACTTCACGTGCCGATCGGGCTCATTAACGGCGCCGTCTCGCAGGTGTTTTACCGCGAGCTCGCTCGCGTTAAGCCTGGCAACATGCGCCGGCTGACCCGAGCCACGATCAAGCGCGCTGCCGTGCTGTCGTTTATTCCTTTTGCCATCATTTACATTATTTCGCCGTGGCTGTTTATCTTCGTCTTTGGAGATCAGTGGGATTTGGCGGGCGACATCGCGCGGGCGATCACGCCGTGGCTGGCAATGCAGCTCATCACCTCACCGATCTCCACCGTGTTTGTGGTGACGTCCAAACAGCACTGGATGCTTGTTTTCTCGATTTTCTTCGCGGCCGCGCCATTGGCCTTCCTTGCACTCTCACCGCTCGAGTTCATCGACACGATGACGGTGGTCGGGCTCATCATGGCCGGCATGCTCATCATCATGCTCGTCATGGCTGATTTCGCGGCTGGGGCCTACGATCGTGACGGCGCAGATCAGATCCGCGATGATTCGGACGAAACCAAGATTGTCACCGAACTGGTCTCCGATGAGCCAAAAGGCGAGGACGAGTCCGGCGTAGCTTCCAAGAACGAGACGATGCCTGACGACACAGCACCTGAGGGCATTGGGAAGCGTCACTCCGATGAACCCGAAGGAGAAAGCAAGGAATCATGACTAAGCCGTTGATGGTCTACCATGCGCCATATCCCATGGATCCGGATGCAACCACGGCCTCGCGCGTGCGGCCGTGGCGGATGCTCCAAGCATTCCACGAGACCCATGACGTCCACGAGATTGTCGGCTACCCGGGCGACCGGCGTCGTGCCTTCGACGCCCTCCAGAAGCGTGTGGCAGCGGGGGAGCGCCCCGAGTTCATCTACTCCGAATCGTCCACGCAGCCGAACCTTCTGGCCACGACCGTCAAGGCCGGCCCAGACCCACTGATCGAACCACGGCTGTTTTTCTGGGCGAGGAAGCACAATATCCCGGTGGGCCAGTTCTATCGCGACATCTATTGGAAGTTTCCCGAGCAGCTCACGAGCGTCCACCCCGTGCGACGCACGATTATGAAGGCGCTGTACGAATTCGACCTTCGCGTGCTCGACAAGGCTGGCGTGTTCCTATTTGTGCCGACTGAGAAAATGGCCGAGATGCTTCCCGCGTTCAAGGGACGCACGGCGCCACTGCCTCCGGGAACGACGCCGGTCGAATCGGCCACGCCCGATGACGTCTCGTTGTTTTATGTGGGCGGAATTGGGCCGCACTACCAGATGCACAAGCTGTTCGAGGCTGTTGACCGAGTCGATGGCGTGCGGCTGACAGCCTGCTTCCTGCCGGCCGGCTGGGCGTCCGTGCGCGACGAGTACGAGCATTATCTGTCAGACCGGATCCGCGTGGTTCATGCGTCGACGAACGAGCTCAAGCCCTACTACGACGACGCGTCAGCCGCATTGTTGTTCGTGGAGCCGAGTGAATACCGCGAGTTTGCAGCGCCCATGAAGTTCTACGAGTCCATGTCCTACGGCAAGCCGATCATCACAACCACCGGCACGCATGCGGGTAAGGTGTGCGAAGAGTATGGAGTCGGCGTCGCGTTGCCCTACGACACCGAGGCGCTCGCGGACGTGCTACGCACGTGGGTCGACGACCCCTCCACGCTTGAGGCGTACCGTGAACGCGTCGTGGACGTTCGCCAGACGCAGCGCTGGCAGGACCGAGCCGCCCGCGCCGCGCACATCCTGACATCTCACCAATCAGCAGAACGGTAGCCCTCGAGCACGTTCGCTAGAGCTACTTCTGGACTGTGATGTGCTTCGATCCAGTGGGCCGTTTCAGTAGGCTCTCTTCCTAATCCTTCGAGAGTTAATTCGACCAGCTTCTCAACGTCTGTTTGTGCGACAGAAGTGCCACCGAGTACTGGCGCCTCTCCAAGTGACGGATGCGAGCCGTCGTACCACTGCGGGTTGAGGGGAACCACGAGGGGTACATTCGCGGCAAGGGCATCGAGCTCCGACGCTCCCATTAGTCCCGTCAGCTGCCCCACACATACTCGTGAATCACGAATAAGCGCCCGGAAATTCTCGTGGGGCTGGCGGGGGACTAATTCGACGCCGACCTTGCGTGCCTCGTGGGAAGCCGCTCCCCAGTCGATTCCGATAAGACGAACATCTTGTGGAAGAGCCGCGCACAATCGCCGTGCCAATTCCACTTGATGGCTGCCGCCTTTCGCTTCCTCCCAGCGAGGAACGAAGAACACGTATGGCGCGGTGGGGTCCGGTAATGGGTTAATTCCGGACGTGGGCGCGGTGGGAACCGGCACCGGTACGAGCCGTGCATCTGTTCGGTGTGGTGAAATGTGGCCGGCAAGGTCAGGAGTTGAGTAGAACACAACGCGAGCCCGATGTGTGGCCGCAAGAATCTTATTGCGATGGGGCTTCTCGTACTGCCGCTGACGAATATCGGTGCCGTGAAGATGGAGCGCGAAGTCCTTCACAGTCCAACTAATCTGACGGTAAGCCAGTGCGGCATG
Organism: Trueperella sp.; assembly: GCA_043426715.1. Taxonomy (GTDB): domain Bacteria; phylum Actinomycetota; class Actinomycetes; order Actinomycetales; family Actinomycetaceae; genus Trueperella. The sequence goes on from JBHWRK010000200.1 coordinate 10,139, forward strand.
AAGGTGGACTCGATCGTAACGACGTCGATTTCGAGCGAGCTCGAACTCCCAGCCGGCGCCGCGGGCAAGCTGATGAACAGGCCGTAACCATCCAGCATCCCGCGGCGCTTTGGCAAGAGTCTGAACGTGCCAATTTCGCCCGCTCGACTTAGCCGCTCGCGCAAGAAGCGACGCTGTGAAAGCAGGGTCTCCAATATGGAGAACGCTCGTGAAATCGAGTGTGCTAGGCACGCTCAGAGAGCACCTTCACAATGAGATCTGCAGCTGTGCCTTCGCCGTAGGGAGACGCTTCGGTGTCAGCGGGACGTTCACGCGAGGCGGCATCGATGAGTTCCTGGCCGGGTTCGGCGAGGATGTTCCACCCGAGCTCGACTGTCTCCACCCACTCAGTTTCCGTACGCACCGTCGTACACGGAGTGCGTAGGAGGAACGCCTCTTTCTGAAGACCGCCTGAGTCGGTAATGACGCCCCGGGCGTGTCGAACGGTTGCTAGCAGCTGGCTGTAGGGAACCGGCGGGTGTGTGTGCAGATTTCCGCCACCAAGGGTGAGCCCGTGTTCTTTCACTTTCGCGACCAGACGCGGATGCGCCAGGATGATAACCGGATGGTCGACCTCTTCGAGCGATGTCAAAATTGCTTTGAGTCGCTCGGGATCGTCCGTGTTTTCTGCACGGTGAATCGTCGCAATGGAGTACTCGCCGTGTGAGAACCCGAGCTCATCGGCAACGGGTGAGTAGTCGTCATCGAGTTGGTCAACTTCCTTGTACAACACGTCAGTCATGACGTCGCCGACGACGACCGTGCGATCCGCAAGCCCTTCGTTTGCCAGGTGCTGAGCTGCAACCT
>JBHWRK010000201.1:0-2852 GCA_043426715.1 Trueperella sp.
GATGTGGCAACGGATTACGGTTCCCTTCTTGCAAATCTGGAGTTTGCTGACTTCTACGCGCAGGAACAGAGCGGTGCAGCCACTGACGCTCGCAACTCCGTGGTCAAGTCGAGCCTTAAATTCGTCGCTTCCGCAACACCCTTGAGCGGAATTGACGGGTTCTCAGATCTTGGCGACTCGACGAAGGGCGTAGCGAATCATCTCCGAAGTAATGCGGAAGGGCAAATATATTCCACCTTCCTATCTGAGGGTCACGCGGAGGCAGCTCGGTCCGAAACGGGAGGGGAAGTCGAGTTTATTACCGGCGATATCCTTGACCTCGTGAACAAGAGCAGTATCGTTGCCCAGAACGCCGACGGCCCGCAACCTGCGGCGGTAATCGAACGCTACGAGAATTCCGGTCAGTACTCTATTTTGGATGATGACGGTTACATTATCGAGTGGGAGGACATGACGAGTCAGCAACGCAGCCAGTATGAGGAGTTCATCGAAGACCACAATAATGAGGCTGCCACGATGCTTTCTCAGGCCCGTCGAGACGTGCCCGGCGCGATCCGTGATGCTTTTGCCGAATCGTCTAATGCTGAAGAATAGTGACGCGGCCTGCCCGCATCTTGGAATGAAGGAATGACAATGATCAATGTGCGTCTCGTAGCTATGAGCTTGTGCTGTGTAGCCATCGGCGGTGCCCTAGCGGGGTGCTCGGCCGACGGCGAGGAGCGCATGGATCGCAACGCGGCGCGAACCGCCGTCGACGACTCCCTTCTGGCGACCAAAATCATCGTGACGAATAAGCAGGGCCCCCAATCCCCGGACGTCGTGGAGTATTTCTCTGCCACTGACCAAGACTTCAACTTCCTTGACGATCAGGGATACATTCTCGAGTGGGATGAGATGACGAGCCAACAGAAGGCGCAGTACCACACAACCTTGCTCGGCTGGGCCTTCGATCTTGGCGGGCATGAGATGATGTCCGAATCGAGGCGTGACGTACCCGGCGAGATCCGCGACGCCGCGAGGTAATGAGTCGGGTGAGAACTGTGGAACGAGGAACAATGATCATGCTCCCTGCGCGCCGCGTGGCAGCCGTGGCATTGCTTGCTTCGGTGGGTCTTGGCCTTGCGGGATGCTCGGATGTTGAGCCCGCGCCGGATCGCGAGGGCGTCTTTGCTTTTGGCGAGGAAAACTGGCTCGAAGCGCCAGGGTGGGTGGAAGCTCAGGCATCCGAGATAGAAATGGTTGGCGCGGACTTTGGAATTGCCGCCAATGAGGGTGAGGACCCTGGGGCGCAAATCTTCATCGAGGTCTACGAATCAGAGCATTCGGGCGAAAGCAATCGTGACGAACGAAGCCGCGATATTTCGCAGGTCTGGCGGGGCGAGACGTGGGATATCGGCACGCTCGACGTCGATGGCTACGAAGGGCACGGGCTGTCCTACGAGATTATCGAACCGGACCGAGTCGTTGAGGAATATTACTTCGACGGCGATTCCTCGATTTATCGCGTGCTCATCGAGGCGCCTAAAGGTGCGCAGCGAGAGGGCCTCGACTCGGCGCGCAGGATTCTGGCCGAGCACACGGTGTTAAACGACGCCCAATAGTGACCAGCGCAGTAGTGATCAGCGCAGTGGCTGGTAGACCTAGCCGCCGCGCTAAGCGGCGCGGGATCGTCGAACCGCCGCGCACGCCTTGACCTGATTGGCATAACCCCTGGCCAGAGCCCGGGCGGTCACGAGAATCGGCTCGGCCGATGCGTGCAGCGCAATCGTCAGTGCCTCGCGATCGCGGTGTTGCCAGTCGCGGGCGGAGGCGGGCGAGCCCTCGGGATGGAACTGCACGCCGAGCGCCGAGCCGGCACGGAAGGCCTGAATGCCGCGGTCGGAATGCGCAAGAGTAGTCGCCCCCACCGGGAGCTGAACCACCCAGTCGTTGTGATTCTCCGTCACGACACTCGTGCCATCAATGCCATCAGCTCTCACGACGTCGGCGACAACGTCATCCGAGCCCGCCGCGTCAGTCCACGTGATCGTCGTCGGGCCAAATTCGCCGGATTCGGGCGCGCCGAGCGAGACCTTGCCGCCGAGCGCAACCGCGAGGAGCTGGTGCCCCAAACAAATGCCGAGGGTCGGGACGTCGTCTTTGACCGCACGGCGCAGCAGCGCGCGCACGGGCTCCGCCCATGGCTCAAGGGAATACGCGTTGTATTTGCCGCCAAGGACGATCAGCCCGTCTCCAAGGTTGAGGTCGTCAGCGCCGGCGTCAGGGATCGTATCCTTCTCCACGTCGATCACATTCACATGCACGCCCTGTTCCGGAAGCCATTGCCCAAAGAGATCGAGGGGAGAGGTCGGGTCGGGTTGAATCACGGTAATGCGCGCGTGCAATTGGAGTCCTTACAAATAGTGCGTTCGTTGAATTATTGTCCGACCGGGCAAAAAGTTCAATACTCCACGCCACATTTTCCTTGCGTGACCTATGATTCCGGGCACCCTCACGCTGAGATGCGGGTGGGCGCGGGTAGACTATCGCCCGTGAACGAACTGATTCTTGGTATTGAAACGTCCTGCGACGAGACGGGCGTTGCGCTCGTGCGCGACGGGGAGCTGCTCGCGGACGTCACCGCGACCTCCATGGACGAGTACGCCCGCTTCGGCGGCATCATCCCCGAAATCGCCTCGCGCGCCCACCTGGAATCCTTCATTCCCACCCTCGACGCGGCGCTTGAGAAGGCGGGAGTTGGGCTCGACGACGTCGACGCGATCGCCGTCACCGCAGGTCCTGGGCTTGTGGGCCCGCTGACGATCGGGATGTCCGCCGCGAAGGCGCTTGCGCTCGCGCTCGATAAGCACAGT
>JBHWRK010000202.1:0-3547 GCA_043426715.1 Trueperella sp.
CATTCGATCGTACTTAGTCTTAAAGACCCTGAATTTATGCCGGACATCTGGCTGAAAAACGACGCCCCTGTGATTGAGAACGATTGCGCTCGGAACATCTATGAACTCCACATTCGCGATTTCTCCATCTCTGACCAGACCGTGCCAGAAAATCTGCGCGGTACCTACGAGGCGTTTGCGCTTGAGAACAGCGCCGGCGTCAAACACTTGCGCGATCTGTCCGATGCGGGAATGAACACGGTCCACCTCCTGCCGAGCTTTGATATCGCGACGATTGAGGAACTCCGAACCGAACAGGTCGTGCCGGAGATTCCGGACGCTGGACCAGCCTCGATCGACCAGCAAGCGGCGGTTAGGGCAGTGTCAGACGTGGATGGATTTAACTGGGGCTACGATCCGTACCACTACGCGGTGCCCGAGGGTTCTTACGCCTCTGACGAGAATCAGAACGGTGGCAAGCGCACGCACGCATTCCGCCAGATGGTGGGAGGGCTTCATGCACTGGGCTACCAGGTGGTGCTTGACCAGGTCTTCAATCACACGGCCCAGTCGGGCCAAAATGATAAGTCCGTACTCGATCGCATAGTGCCCGGGTACTATCACCGCCTCATGCAAAATGGCAGGGTTGCGACATCGACTTGTTGTCAGAACATCGCCACGGAAAATGCGATGGCTGAGCAACTCATGATCGACGCCGTCGTTACCTGGGTACGCGACTACCGCGTTGACGGATTCCGCTTCGACCTCATGGGCCACCATTCGGTGGAGAACATGACGGCCATTCAGAACGCGCTTGCGACTTTGACGGTGGACGAGGACGGCGTAGACGGATCAAAGGTCTATATCTACGGAGAGGGTTGGAACTTCGGCGCCGACGTTAAAAACAACCTGCGCTTCACTCAGGCCGTCCAAGGGCAACTGGATGGGACCGGCATTGGTGCATTTAACGATCGCTTGCGGGACGCTGTTCACGGTGGCAGACCGTTCGAAGATAACAAGTCGCAGTATCAGGGCTTTGGCACCGGAAACTACACCGATCCGAATGCGATGAACTCGGGAAGTGAGGCTGAATTGGCCTCGCTGCGCCTCCAGCAAGATCTTGTCAGACTCGGGATGGCGGGGAATCTGAAGGATTACCGATTTGTCGCGAGTTCCGGTGAAGAAAAGTCTGGGACAGAGATCGACTATAACGACTACCCGGCAGGTTTTGCTACGTCCCCGGAAGAGAATGTCAATTACGTGGACGCCCACGATAATGAAACGCTCTACGACCTCGGAATATGGAAGCTACCCGCGGATTCCACGATGGATACGCGAATACGTATGAATACCGTCTCGCTTGCCACCGTAATGCTAGGGCAGTCGCCGGCATTCTGGCACGCGGGAACAGATCTTTTGCGCTCAAAGTCGATGGACTGTAACTCCTACAATTCTGGTGATCACTTTAACGAGATCGACTGGACAGGCCGGGCGCACAACTTCGGAGTGGGTCTGCCCCCTGCTGCTGACAATGAAGCCCAATGGGATCGCATGAAGTCATATCTTGAGAATCCAGATAACGTGGCAAGTCCCGACGAGATTGCACAGGCGCATGCGCAGGCGAAGGAACTCCTCCGATTGCGGACGGCACACCCGTTGCTCACGCTTGGCGATGCCGAGCTCATCAAACAAAAGGTAACATTCCCTGGATCCGGTAGTGATCAAACGGCAGGGCTCATCCTTATGCGCGTGGATGACACAGTGGGAGCGGACATCGACCCCTCGTCTGATGGTCTCCTTGTAGCGATCAACGCCTCGCCCGAGACGATCACCCAAGAGATCGTCGAGATGGCTGGTATTGATCTCGAACTTTCACCAGTGCTGAGGGATGGAGTGGACGACGATCCTATCCTCAAGGAGACGACGTGGGACTCAAAAACGGGAACAATTTCGATTCCGGCACGGTCCGCGGTCGTTCTCGTGCAGGATCAGGACGTGACCGATTGTCCTCACAATGGTCAAGACTCCGACTTTCAAGAATGCAACGGTGACGATCCCCGAGACTGACGGCGTCGAATATGTCGTTGATGGCGATGTCGTCACCAGCGCGATCGAGGCTGTCGGGGAAAACCGTGACCGTGGAGGTACGACGTCTTGTCGGTGAGGAGAGGACGTCAAAGACCATCATCGGCTCACTCTCACGAGGCCATAGGTGAAATAGGGGCCGCCGGCGATACACGTTGCGGCAGGCCCGTGAGTGTTTAGGATATTAGCGTTCCAACAGCCATCCCAAGTGCGGCGCACACGACAGCGCCAATGAGCATCCCGATAGCGTAGGTTCCACCATTGAGTGGCTCGTTCGTACGGCCAATTTTGAGTGCGTCGAGAGAGGCTGTCGAGAAGGTGGTGAACCCACCACAAAAGCCGGTTCCAAGTAAGTGGTAAGTGATCGTGTGATCAGTAGGCACCTGTCCGTCGCGGTAAAGGATCCCCACGATCATCCCGAGCGCGAAAGAACCCAGCACATTGATGACGACGGTGCCCCACGCCTTAGCCACCACCTGGTCGACTCCGTACCGGGAGGCCGCACCGAGTCCTCCACCGACGGCCACAGCTAGTAATGCCATCATGGTTTCGTGCCCCCAAGAGACCGTGCGAGTAGGAGACCAAAGCCAGCTGCGGCAATACCAGCCACCACAGTGAAGACAGCATAAGCTAGGCCAATTAGCACATCGTCCTGCATGATTTGGACCGTGTCCACTGCGAGTGCGCTGTATGTTGTGAAGCCGCCCAGCATGCCAGTCCCCATGAGGAGGCGAAGTCGCTCACTCGTCGTCGCTGCGACAATGCCGAGCAACATAGCACCAAAGATATTGATGAGAAATGTGACCGCTGGAGGGTAGGTAGCTCCAATCGTTAACAGATAGCGAACGCTCGCTCCCAAAGCGCCGCCAATTCCAACTATTAGTGCATTCACGCATACCAGCCTAGACCCACCACGCTGAACCGTGAAACTAAAGGCGCTCCGGTAGGGTGGAACCATGAGCACAGTAGCTGATGTTGTGAACGTAATGAACAGCCATTTCCCGCCCTCACTTGCCGAAGGATGGGATCGGGTGGGCCTCGTGGCCGGGGATCCTGCCGATGAAGTCATGAAGGTGGGTTTTGCGGTTGATCCGTGTGCCGCCGTCGTCGACGAAGCAATCGATCGTGGTGCCCAAATGCTCATTACTCACCATCCCCTGTTTTTGCGCGGAACCTCGTCAGTGGCCGCGGACACGCCCAAAGGGGCGTGGATCCAGAAGCTCATTCGCAATGGCGTGGCCTTGTTCGCGGCGCATACGAATGCCGATTCTGCTGCGAACGGTTCCGCGGTAGCATTCGCCGAACTTCTTAAGCTTAGGAATACTCGCCCGATCTCTCCTGACGACGACGATCCGGAACTTGGCTTAGGACGTATCGGCGAACTCGAGCTCACGATGACGGTGCGTGAACTTGCGGAACGAGTCAAAGCGATGCTTCCAGAAACGCCCGCAGGGATTACAATTGGGGGAAACCCGAACAGACA
>JBHWRK010000203.1:0-15881 GCA_043426715.1 Trueperella sp.
TTAGTATCTGGCGGGAGCGTGGGCAGCCATGTACCTCGCGCCGACGTTCTCGATCGCAGAGAAGCTCGAACCACCCGAACTTGCAGACATGTTCCTCGACTTTCGCCGTGACTTGGGCCTGACGATCTACCAAACAGGCAAATCTGGCGCCATTTCGGCACTGACGCAGGACATGGAGAATGGCACCGCGTTCGTACCCTTACTGTGCGATCGCGACCTGTCAGCCAATGGCGTCGAAGTGACAATTGCCGGCCATCGGGCGCGAGTGGCGGTCGGTTCAGCCCTGCTTGCACAACGCACCGGCGAGCCTATGTTTCCAGCGACCATCGTGTCGGACGATTTTCACGACGACGAGGCGCGAGTTGCGCGCGCAGGCTCACGGTATGGCGTCAAGGTGTTCGTGGGTGAGCCGGTTTACCCGGTCGTTTCTCCCGATGCTCCCGAAGATAAGCGGAAAGCCGATATCATTCGTATGCTCCAAGAGTGGCTTGACCAGATTGAGCCGATCTTGATCTCGCACCTCACCGATTGGCATATGCTCCAAAAAGTATTCGTCGAAGATCTCGATCCAGACCGACTCGCCCGTGTACGCTGAGCCCTGAAGGAAGAGTTATGAAAATCGGAATAGCTTGTGGTTATTCCTGGGATGTTCCCGGAGGAGTTCAGTACCACTGCCGCGATCTTGCCAAAGAACTGATTGCCCGTGGACATGAGGTTTCCGTTATTACACCAGCGGAACAAAAGCCCGAGGAAGATTTCGTTTATCCTGCAGGCGCTGCGATTCCGATCCGGTACAACGGCTCGGTAGCGCGACTGTCATTTGGCCCGAAAGTTAACCGCGAAGTGCGCAAGTGGTTGGCGGACGGCGATTTCGACGTGCTCCATGTTCACGAGCCCTTCACACCGTCTGTATCGATGCTTGCTCTCATGAGTGCAACGTGCCCCGTGGTGTCCACGTTCCACACGGCTATGGATCGTTCGCGCATGCTCACGATGGCCTCGCCGTTCATTATTCCTATTCTGGACAAGATTCAAGCCCGCATTGCGGTGTCCGAAGAAGCCCGTCGCACGGCCGTTCAACACCTCGGCGGAGACGCGTGGATCATTCCCAATGGCGTGTTTGTTCGCGACATGCAGATCGATGAGAAGGATCCGCGCTTCATAGGATCTGACGAGGCTCCGACACTCGCGTTTCTTGGTCGCATTGACGAACCACGTAAGGGGCTGCCCGTCGTGGCTAAAGCTTTTCCCGCGATCCGAGAAGCGCATCCGGGCGTGCGATTGCTTGTGGCCGGTCGCGGAGACAGCGACGTGGCGCGCGCCATGTTTGGTGAGCACGCCGAGGCAGTCGAGTTCCTTGGGGGAGTCAGCGATGAAGACAAGGCGCTCCTGCTCGGTAGCGCGGACGCCTACCTCGCACCGAACACGGGCGGCGAGTCCTTTGGCATCATCCTCGTCGAGGCGATGAGTGCAGGAGCGTTCGTCGTCGCTTCCGACATTCCTGCTTTCCGTGCGGTTCTATCCGACGGTGAATTTGGTGTGCATTTCCGAAATGACGATCCAGCAGACCTCGCTCGGGTCGTCAACGAGGCTCTCGCGGATCCGGAGCGCCGCGCACAAATTGCCGAGGCGGGCGCGAAGGCCGCATGGCGATTCGACTGGGGGACGGTCGCCTCGCATATCCTGTCTGTTTATGACACGGCGATTCGAACGGCAAAGATCGAGGTGAGTGACGAATGACATCGTGGCAGATCGTTTTGCTTATTGTGGGCATCGCGATCGTCCTTGCAGGTATCTTGGCGGGCCTCAGGGCACGTTCGCTCGATCGCGTCCACAAGAACGTCACGAAGTCCCGTATTGCTCTCGAGCGCGCGCTCGTCGACCGTGCACGGGCGTCAATCGACGTCGCCCGCTCAGGCGTCCTCGATGTCGCAAGCGCCGTGGTGCTCTCCGACGTCGCCACAGAGGTCCTTGAGGCCGCGGCGCATCCCATCGTCGATGATGGCTGGGAAACAATCCAAATCGAGGATGAATCCGGTCACCGCTTGCTCGACCAGGGTCACGAAGCCAACCTCGACCGGCTCACGATCGAATCGGAACTGTCACGCGCACTGCGCCATAGCGTGGACGAGCTCGATGAGACGAACCCTGAACTCGACCACCTCAACCAAGCTCGCGTGGCGGTGCAGATGACTCGCAGGTTTCATAACAACCACGTCTCGCAGGCGCGAAGAGTCAGAAAATCTCCACTCGTTCGAACGTTGCGACTTCAAGGCACGGCACCCGAGCCGCAGACGGTCAATCTCGACGACCGGTGTGGCAGTGACTAATCTCTATCCGCCCACCAGACCGACGATCGAGCATATCGCTCCCACGTGGCGGGCAGCTCGGCGCCACAGCCCGGCGTTCTACCTTGTTGCTACGGCAGCGAGCGTGATTGGCGTTCTCGCCTTCCTCAATGTGTTGCCGATGCTCGTGATCACCGCGGGTATCTCGGGGTTCGTGACGTCCACGGTCCTTGCCGTAATTCCTCTGGCGTTTACATTCCTGTTCGTGTACTACATCGACCGCTTCGAACCGGAACCCAAGCGTCTGTATTTCGTGGCGTTCGTGTGGGGCGGCGGCGTCGCCGTCGTTCTTGCACTCATGGGCAACACGTGGTGGCAACTCCAATTGGCCCCGCAAGTTCTTGGCCCGAACGCCTCACAAAACGACATCATGCGATTCACCGCCTCGGTGGGTGCACCCTTAATCGAAGAGTTCATCAAAGGCCTCGGCGTCATTTTCATTCTTGTAATGTTCCGCAAGTACTTCAACGGACCGGTGGATGGCATCGTGTACGGTGCCATCATCGGCGGCGGCTTCGCATTCACCGAGAATATCTTGTATTTCACGAATCACTATGACCAGGTGGGTGAGGTCTTCAGGATCCGGTTCCTCGATGGCCCACTCAGCCACGACGTCTACACGGCGTTCTTTGGTTTTTTCATAGGTTTCGCTGTCTATGCGCGATCGAGGCGCGCACTTATCGGCTGGTTCGTCCCCGCGATGGCCGGCTCGATGCTCTTCCATTTTGTGAATAACGACGGCCTATATTGGATGAGTTACGACGCCTATAAGTTCGTCAACAACGTACCGGTCGCCATGCTCATGATTGCCATGGTGCTTTACAGCCGCAATCGGGAGGTAGCGGCTGTCCGTAACGGTCTGCGTCCCTACGTGAACTCCGGCTGGGTCTCAGCGAACGAAGTGAACATGGTTCTATCAATTCGAGAGCGTGAAAGCGCTAAGAACTGGGCGGAGCGAACCGCACGCGCCCACGGCGCACCTCCAGGACGTGGCCGTAAGGCGATGAACACGTTCCAGATGGAACTCGTCCAACTTGCGCATGAGCGCACGCGCCACGAACGACAGGGGACGGTGGCAACGCCGGAGTATTTCGCCTCGGCGAACGACAAGCTCCAGCACTTGAATGTCATCCGAAACGGACTTGCGCTGGCGTGAGCAACGAATGGCCTTTGGACGCTGACGGCTTCCCCCATCGCGACGCCGGACGGTGCATCGTCTTCAATTCGCGCGGCGAAATCCTGCTCATTTTGGGGCACGACATTGATGACCGCAACTACCGCTGGTGGTTCACGCCGGGCGGGGGCGCGGAGGAAGGGGAGATGCAGCGCGAGGCTGCAGCTCGTGAGCTTGGTGAGGAGACGGGCCTCGTCGTCGATCCAGAACGCTTAGTGGGTCCGGTGCTTGATCGTCGCTCGACGTTCCATTTCCTGAGAAAAACGCGCAAGCAAGACGAGTTGTTTTATTTGCTGACGGTTGACGACGATGAACAGGCGCGTATCGATTCGCGAGCTCACGCCACACTGACAGAGCAAGAACAATCCCTGCTGGATGATATTCGCTGGTGGGATTTGAACGACCTGGAGGCGGAAGTCAATCGTGGAGTTTTGGTTTTTCCGGTTGGACTTGTTGAGATGGCTCGCGGATGGCAAAGCGGATGGGACGGGACGCTACAGACCGTCATTGAGGAATAGGGCCACAAGGGCGGTACAATACCCCCAGACCATCGAGAAGGAGTTTTAGTGGCAGGACATTCTAAGTGGGCAACCACCAAGCACAAGAAGGCAGCTAATGATGCCAAGCGTGGCAAGCTGTTTGCACGCCTCGTGAAAAACATTGAGGTGGCTGCGCGTACTGGTGGTGGCGATCCTGACGGAAACCCCACCTTGTACGATGCCATCCAGAAGGCAAAGAAGCTTTCGGTTCCGAATGACAACATCAATCGCGCGGTCAAGCGTGGTTCGGGTGAAGACGGCGGCGGCGTCAACTATGAGTCGATTATGTACGAAGGCTACGGGCCGGGCGGCGTGGCGATTCTCATGGAGGCGCTCACGGACAATCGCAACCGCGCAGCGACGGACGTGCGCGTGGGTCTAACCCGCAATGGCGGGACGCTTGCAGAACCCGGCGCCGTGTCGTACATGTTTGCGCGCAAGGGCGTTGTTGAGGTCGACAAGGACGGCAATGACGAGGACGATCTGCTCATGGCCGTCCTCGACGCCGGCGCTGAGCAAATCAACGACGAGGGTGAAGTTTTCGAAATCATTTCCGAACCGAACGACGTGGTCGAAGTGCGTAAGGCCCTCCAGGCCGCGGACGTGGATTACAATTCGGCAGAAGTTCAGTTCGTCCCCTCGGTGAAGATCCAGGTTGATGCACCAACGGCTCGCAAGGTCTTTGATCTTCTCGACGCTTTGGAAGACGTGGACGACATCCAAAACGTTTTCTCCAACCTTGATCTTTCGCCCGAAGTTGAGGCCGAACTGGGGCTCGACACCGACTAGTGCGCATCATGGGTGTTGATCCTGGGCTCACGCGCTGTGGCATCGGGATCGTCGAATCGAACGGCGGCCGGCGCGTGAGGATGGTCGCCGTCGATGTTGCGCGCACGAAACCGGAGATGGCGCCTCATCATCGCCTGCTGATGATTTGGAACGAGATCGATCACGCGATCAAGTTTTACAAGCCGGACGTGATTGCCGTTGAGCGAGTGTTTGCCCAAGACAACGTTCGCTCTGTGACGGGTACCGCCCAGGTGGCGGGTATCGTCATGCTGGCCGCTGCTAAGGCAGGGTTAGCCCTCGGTATGCATACGCCATCCGAAGTCAAGGCGGCCGTTACTGGCAACGGGCGCGCTGAGAAGAAGCAAGTCCAGCTCATGGTCCAGCGCATTTTGACGCTCGATGAGCCCCCGCGGCCACGCGACGCCGCCGACGCTCTTGCGATTGCAATTTGCCATGCGTGGCGGGGAGGTGCGATGCATATGCACGACACGGATCGCTCCCAGCATGGGGGCGCCGGTATGCTCCCACGTGCCGAAGGTGCGGACCTCACGCCGGCTCAGCGCATGTGGGCGAACGCCGAACGGCTATCTCGCAGGCACGGCGCCGTCGAGCCGAAAAAGACATAGGCGTCGCGACGGTCGTGTAAGCGTGCCTGTAAACAATGCGGGGCACCTGCCGATACACTCAAACATACGTTCGAATCGGAGGTACGATGATTGCGTCTTTACGTGGCTCGGTTATTCGTATGACGGCATCCGATGCTGTCATTGAAGCCGGGGGAGTTGGCTATCTTTTTTTGGCCACGCCCGATACACTCGCGGGCCTGCGTCTTGGTGAGGAAGCGTTTGTCCACGTGTCCATGGTGGTTTCACGCGAGAACGAGCAAACATTGTTCGGCTTCGTCGACGACGATGCCCGCGAGACCTTCGAAGTTCTCAAGACTGTTTCTGGTATCGGCCCGCGTTCGGCACTCAACATTTTATCGGCTCTCCCGCCCAATGATTTGCGGCGAGCTATTGCAATGAAGGACGAGGCAGCGCTTGTGCGTGTGCCAGGCATTGGAAAGAAAACCGCGCAACGTATGGTGCTCGAACTCGAGGGCAAGCTCGGACCCGTCGTCGGCGAAACACCGGTCGCCGCGCCGTCGCTGGACCTCGATTCCGACGTTATCGACGCACTGGTACAGATGGGGTGGAAGGAACACGATGCCTCTGTGGCACTCGCCGAGGCACACAAGCAGACGCCAGATGGAACCGTGGCGCAACTGTTGCGCGCATCCCTCCAAGTCCTCGGGCAGCGCAGGTAGTGATGAACGAATATACGAATACAGACGCCTCCGATATTGAACGGGCCCAAGAGGCTGCACTCAGACCCAAGGTGCTTGCCGAATTTGTCGGCCAGGAGGTGGTACGCGAGCAACTCTCGCTCGTCCTCGAGGCTGCCGTACGACGCGATGATGCCGCAGACCACGTACTGCTGTCTGGGCCACCGGGACTCGGCAAGACCACGTTGGCAATGATTATCGCGGCTGAAGTAAACGGCGCGTTGCGCCTCACCTCCGGACCAGCCATTCAGCATGCCGGTGACCTCGCTGCAGTCCTGTCCTCACTTCAAGAAGGTGATGTGCTCTTCATTGATGAGATTCACCGTCTTGCGCGCACCGCCGAGGAGATGCTTTATCTTGCGATGGAGGATTTTCGCGTGGACGTGATGGTTGGCAAGGGTCCGGGCGCCACGTCGATTCCGTTACCACTGCCGCCGTTTACCGTCGTCGGAGCAACGACCCGAGCTGGATTGCTTCCTGCGCCACTTCGTGACAGGTTCGGATTCACCGCACATCTCGATTTCTATTCGGTCCCCGAGCTAGCAACGATCGTGGAGCGGAACGCAGTGAAACTCAACGCTGATTTGCGAGGCGCAGCCGCCAACGAGATTGCATCCCGATCCCGGGGTACGCCGAGAATCGCTAACCGTTTATTGCGTCGCGTTCAGGATTGGGCCGAGGTTCGAGGTAGTGGCGTGCTCGACTTGGATGCTGCCAAGGCCGCGCTTGAGGTGTTCGAAGTGGACACGAAGGGTCTCGATCGGCTCGATCGATTGATTTTGGAAGCACTTTGCGAGCGCTTCAACGGCGGGCCGGTCGGCCTATCGACGCTAGCGGTGTCTGTGGGTGAGGAACAGGAGACCGTTGAAACAGTCGCAGAGCCGTATCTTGTGCGCGAAGGATTCATTGTCCGCACCCCGCGCGGACGCATGGCCACCGATCTCGCCTGGAAGCATTTAGGTTTGACCCCGCCAGAGACAACGCTCTTTTCGTGACTGGCTCCACGATACCGGCGTTTTAGAGGATTGGCCTTTATGAGTAGACTCGTTGGGTTACAGGGAAAAGAAAGTGAGGCAGACCAAGCATGGAACTGTTGATTTTGTTCGCGATGATGGGTGTGCTGTTTTGGTTTATGAGCCGCGGTGCTCGCAAGGCTCAGCAAAGTCAGATTGAGAAGCGAAACGAAGCGTTAGTCGTCGGAAACAACGTGGTGACTCAGGCCGGATTTCTCGGCCGCATCGTTGATATCGATGGTGACGCCGTGACGCTCGAGTCGCCTGCTGGCGACGAATCGGTCTGGCTTCGCACAGCTATCGTGTCGCAAATGGACATTCCGCTCGGTGAGGCTGACGAGTACTTGGAGGAGCTCGACGGCGTTGATTCCCTTGGCGTTCCTAGCGAGTTTGACGAAGCAAACCGTGGTGAAGGATCCCTCGACGAGCGTTCCGAGTTCGGCGAGACCGTGACTGACGACCGCACCCCCAACGACAGCGAACATAACGAAGGACGCATCACGAATGCCTCACCGTTCGTTGACGACGACGGCAACCCCGCCGACGACAAGTAGACAGCACCTAGGCGCAGGTCAAAGGAACGAACGTGTCGTTATCGATTCAAGATGAGGACGGTCAGCCCAAGCCCATTCGGCGACTGGTCTCACTCGCTGTTATTCTCGCTGCCCTTATCGGGTCGCTCATTGCCGGAACCGTCACGACTGACAAGTCCAGGTTTTCGCCCGATCTCGCACTCGATCTCGAGGGCGGCACACAGATTATTCTGACCCCTGTCACGACCGATGGTTCGGAAGTGACCAACCAGGATATCCGTGAGGCGATCACCATTATTCGTCAGCGTGTGGACGCCACAGGTGTGTCCGAAGCGGAGATTACCGCACAGGGTGGGTCGAACATTATTGTGTCGCTTCCCGGTCAGCCAAGCCAGGAGACTCTCGACCTGGTGCGTACCTCCGCCGTGCTTCGCATGCGCCCGTCACTGGCGATTCTGGACCCGACCCCGCTCAACGCTTTGGGCGCAGTTGAGGCGCTTGGTCCCGATGGCGAAGATCTCAATCCAGCGACGATGACGGACGACGATCTCGACGCCGCCATCCGTAAGCTGTCTGATCTCGACGGTGATGGCGAGATATCAGATGAGCCGATCCAGAATCCTACGAGCCCCTCGGATCAGGCGTGGATCACGGAGCAGCTTCTGTACGAGGCATATACTCTTGACTGTTCGGTGCCAGACACGCGTCCGGCCTCGCAAACCGACAACCCGAACTCGGCCGTCGTGGCCTGCAGCCTTGAAGATCAAACGAAGCATATCCTTGGGCCGGCAGAACTAGACGGAACTAATTTAACGACGGCGTCATCGTCGCCAGCCGTCAACCAACAGGGCGTTCCCACGGGCGGATGGGCAGTCAACATGTCCTTCGACACCGAGGGCGCAAAAATCTTTAACGATGTGACCACCCGCCTGTCTACGTTGCAATACCCGCAAAATGCCTTCGCGACTGTTCTCGACGGCAATGTCATTTCATTCGCGACCGTGAGCTACCCGATCCCGGGTGGTGAGGCGCAAATCTCCGGTAATTTTAACGCTGACCAGGCTGCCGCGCTCGCAAACCAATTGAAGTTCGGATCTCTGCCTTTGCAGTTCAACGTGCAGTCCGAAGAACAGATTTCGGCAACGCTTGGATCTGAGCAACTCACATCGGGCTTAATCGCCGGTCTCGCCGGCCTGCTCCTCATTGTCGTCTACATGGTCTGGCAGTACCACGCCCTCGGTGCGATCGCTATCGGTTCGATCCTGTTATCGACGGGCATGTCCTATCTCATCATCTCGCTCCTTTCGTGGACGATGGGCTATCGCCTATCGATGGCTGGCGTGCTCGGTATAATTATCTCGATTGGTGTGACGGCTGATTCCTTCATCGTCTACTTCGAGCGAATTCGGGATGAGATTCGTGATGGCCGCACGATTGCCTCCGCTGTCCAGCACGGTTGGGACCGTGCTAAGCGAACAATTGTCATTTCTGACTTCGTCAATCTCGTCGCGGCTGTCGTGCTGTACATGCTCACGGTTGGTTCGGTCAGAGGCTTTGCGTTTACCCTTGGAATTACGACGTTGCTTGACCTGTTCGTCGTTACGATGTTCACCTTCCCACTCATGACGCTCATCGCCAAGAGCAATTTCTTCGGTCAAGGAAAGCGTGGATCGGGCTTGGATCGTGTCAAGCTCGAATCCAAGCCGCGCTACCGCGGACGCTCGCTCCCGTCGCCGAAGAAACAAGTTCGACCAAAGAACAAAAATCGCTCGATGGTCACCTCGGACGGCGTGGAAATCCATGACTACGAATTGCCGGACTCGCGGTTCACCGACGCTGAGGCGCCGGGATGGCAGAGCGAGTCAGCCCCGCTAGAGCCGGGAGAATCGTTAGCGAAGAAACGTGCTCGGGAGCGTCGCGAAGCCCGACGAGCCAAGGCAGAAGGGGAGGAGGCCTAAATGTCGATGTACTCGGTAGGTAATGACCTATATACCGGAAAGCGCTCGATTGATATCGTCGGTCGACGCAAGATCTGGTTCTCTATGGCGCTCTTCTTGGTACTCGCCTCGCTTGCGTCGTTTATCATCCGTGCGCCGAACCTCGGCATCGAGTTCCGAGGCGGGTCTCAATTCACAGTGTCTGGAACACAGATCTCGGACCATCAGCCGGCCTACGATGCCGTGGCAGATGTGTCTTCGTCCGTACCTCGCGTGTCGAACGTTGGTCAGGAAGCTGTCCGAGTTCAGACTGAAGAACTGGACGATCAATCCACTCAGGACGTGCGCAAGGCTTTAGCCGACGCATATGACGTACCCGAAGCTGACGTTACGTCCACATTTATTGGGCCCTCCTGGGGCCAGGACATCCTCGCACAAGCGATGCAGGCAATGGGCATCTTCATGGTGGCTATCTCAATCGTTCTCATGGCATACTTCCGCTCGTGGACGATCGCGGTGGGTGCTATTGGGGCGTTGCTACATGATTTCGTGGTCACGCTGGGCGTGTACTGGATGCTTGGACTCGAGGTCACGCCCGCAACGATCATCGGACTGCTGACGATCATGGGCTACTCGCTCTATGACACCGTGGTGGTCTTTGACAAGGTTCGCGAAAATACCGTGGAGCTGACGGAACAATACGACCGCACCTACGCCGAAGAGGCGAATCTGGCGATTAATCAGACATTGATTCGGTCGCTAAACACGTCCATCACCGGATTGCTACCCGTCATGGCGGTACTCGTCATCGGTGTGTGGATTCTCGGGGCCGACACCCTGCGCGACCTCGCGCTCGTCATGTTCGTCGGAATGTTCTTGTCAGCGATTTCCTCGATCTTCGTTGCTGCTCCGTTGGCAGTTGCGCTTGCCAATCGAAATCCTGAGATCAAGGAACATACGGCCGAGGTTCTCGAGCGTCGAGATAATCGCTCACTGACTGGAACCGACGAGAAGGACTTAATGCCTTCCGGTAGCATATCCACCGAACATGTCGCCGGTGGCCACAAAGGCCAAGCCGCACAGCCAAAACGAAAGAAGAAAAAGAGGAAAAAGCGATGAGCAATGAGGCCATCTTTCCAGAAGATACCGTTGAACTCGTGAAATCCCACGTGCGGGAAGTCCAAGACTTTCCTGCGCGTGGCGTGCTCTTCCGTGATATCACGCCACTGATTGCCGACGGCGAAGCATTCGCCTCGCTCATCAAGATTCTGGCGGACCGCTACCGCGGTAAGTGCGACGCGATCGCCGGCCTCGAATCTCGTGGCTTCATTCTCGGCGCGCCTCTTGCGCACGAGCTAGGCGTTGGCATGCTGACGGTCCGCAAGGCTGGTCGCCTGCCGGGCCCTGTTGTGGGAGTCAACTACGACCTCGAATACGGCTCGGCACGCATGGAGCTCCAGCCGTTCACAGTCGAAGACGGCATGCGTGTCCTCGTGATCGATGACGTACTCGCTACCGGTGGCACTGCGGGTTCGGCGTTCCACCTGATCGAGCAGGCGGGCGGTGAACCAGCAGGTTTGTGCGTGCTTCTCGAATTGTCTGAACTTGGTGGTCGCGAGTACCTTGCTGAACGATACGACTATCCCGTGGAGTCCGTTATTTCCTACTAGGGGTAAGTCGGAGTGACTGCAGGCCACAGTGGCGTATAATCCCTATATGGAAACACCGTCGGTTCAGGATCAGGAGCCGCGAATTCGTTCGCGACTATCGTGGCTCGGGCGCAGAAGTGATAGTCCTGCGCTTCTTGAACCGCTCATGCGCGCACTCGGTACACGCAAACTCGATAGAGTTCGTATTATTCGCGCCTATGAGACGGCCGAACGTGCCCACGAGGGCCAGATGCGTAAGTCGGGGGAGCCTTACATCACGCACCCCGTTGCTGTCGCGACGATCCTTGCCGAGCTGGGCCTAGATGAAGACACTCTTGTGGCCGCGCTCTTGCACGACACGGTCGAAGATACGAGTTACTCGCTCAAGCAACTCCGGCGCGATTTTGGGGACACGGTTGCCGTGCTCGTTGACGGCGTGACCAAACTCGACAAGGTCGAATTCGGCGAGGCCGCCCAAGCCGAGACTGTGCGCAAGATGGTTATTACCATGGCAAAGGACATTCGCGTCCTTCTGATCAAACTTGGCGACCGGCTCCACAACGCACGCACTTGGAAGTACGTTGAGCCGGGCTCGGCACAAAAGAAGGCTCGTGAAACGCTCGAGATTTACGCCCCACTTGCACATCGTTTGGGTATGAATTCGATCAAGTGGGAGCTTGAGGATCGCTCGTTTAAGGAACTCTATCCGGCCGTTTACTCGGAGATCGAGCGAATGGTGCAAGATCGAGCTCCTGAACGCGAGCGCTACATCGCGCAAATGAAGAATGAACTCGAGCGCGAGTTGTCCAAGGCGAAGATCAAATGCACGATTTCCGGACGTCCCAAGCACTATTACTCGATTTACCAGAAGATGATTTTGCGCGGGCGCGACTTCGAGGACATTTATGATCTGATTGGTGTACGCGTACTGGTGGACGAGATCCAGGATTGTTACACCGCGCTTGGTATCGCCAACTCGTTATACGTTCCCGTACAGGGGCGAATCAAGGATTATATCGCCTCACCGAAGTTCAACCTGTATCAGTCAATTCATACGACGGTATTGGGCCCTGGCTCAAAGACGGTTGAGATCCAGATCCGCACCTACGAGATGCACAAGCGAGCCGAGTTCGGTGTGGCTGCGCACTGGCGATACAAAGAGAATCACAGTTCTGCAAAGCTCGACGAGAGCGCGCAGGCCGATACGCAGCTTGAGTGGCTCCGTCAGCTTGTGGACTGGCAGAGAGAAACTGCCGACCCGAAGGAATTCCTCGATTCCCTCCGCTATGAGATGTCGGGTTCACAGGTCTACGTCTTCACCCCGATGGGTGAAGTCATGGAGTTGGCGAGCGGCGCCACGCCCGTTGATTTTGCTTATGCGGTCCACACTGAGGTTGGGCACAGAACTGTTGGTGCCAAGGTCAACGACAAACTCGTGACGCTCGACCATCGCCTCGAGTCAGGCGACACCGTTGAAATTATTACCACGAAGGCCGAGGATGCAGGGCCATCTCAAGGATGGCAAGAGTTTGTGGCGACGGCTCGTGCACGATCGAAGATCCGATCGTGGTTCACAAAGTCTCGCCGTGAAGAAGCGGTTGAGCAGGGCAAGGATAAGCTAGCGAAAGCGATTCGCCGGAGGAATGAGCCGGTCCAACGCCTGATGTCTCACGAGACACTCAAGGCAGTTGCCCAAGATCTATCGCGCTCGGACGTCACCGAACTTTACTCGGCAATCGGCGAAGGCAATATTTCCGCAGAAACTGTCGTTCGCCGCCTGATCTCCAGCCAGGGTGGTCGAGCTGGCGTCGAAGAGACGATGGCAGAGGCCGTCACCCCGACCCGAATCCAACATCAGCAGATTGGCGCAACCTCATCGGCCATCGTCGTGACTGACATGGAGCAAACGGACGTGCTCGTCAAGCTTGCCAAGTGCTGTACGCCGGTGCCGCCGGACGACATTGTCGGGTTCATCACGCGCGGCAATGGCATCTCGGTTCACCGTAAGGACTGCCGCAACATGCGTTCGCTGCGTCGAGAACCTGAGCGTTTCATCGAGATTGCCTGGGCGGACGATGCGGATAGCAACGTCTTCCTCATTCAGATTCAGATCGAAGCACTCGACCGAAAAGGATTACTGGCGGATATCACGCGGGCGCTGTCAGAGCACGACATCAACATGCTCGCCGGCTCCATGAACACGTCGAATGAGCGTGTGACTCGCCTGAACTTCACGTTTGAGATGGCAGATCCGCATCATCTACAACAGGTGTTGCGCGAAATCCGCAAGATCGATGGAGTGTACGACGCCTACAGAGTCACGGGGTCCGAGAAATCATCCAAACGCCGAAATCGGGAGGTAACTGCTTAAGGATAGTGCGCACGTGCACGATTCCAGATAGCGAGCGCTCAGTGGCGAGAGCGTAAATCTTATCGACGCTCGTTCCTGCTCGGATGAGAGCGCACATATATTCGATTCCGCTCTCCTCATCGCGGATGAGCAGATCGAGCGCCGTTCGTTCTAGGCTCGTGATTTTCAGTCCGCCAATCACGACGACATCGCCCGGCGTTATCTCCCGGGAGACGTTTAGGCCCTGTGATAACGCGGGTGTGTGCAGACCGGTGTGAACCCACAAGGCGCTCTCACTGTGGAGAATTTTCGTTGGCACTTTCAGCGACAGGATCCGACCTCGCGCCGCAGGCGAGCGGCACAAATCAACGCCGACTAAGCCGACACCTCCAATGTCCACCATCAGCCCTTCGCGGGCAAGCAGATGCCCGGCGTTCCTCTCGGCAAGGTTTGCTGGTTCAAAAATGTGAAGCGTCATGGCCACAGACCATCATGGGAACTGAGTGGCGCGCTGTCACTACCCACACCTGTGGAAAGGTGGGGTCAAATCTAAATGATCTGACCCCACCTGGCTAAAGGATATACGGATTAGTCGTCTTGGACGGCTGAGAGCCATGCCTTACGGGCTTCAAGCGCGTCCTCGAATTCCTTGACCTTCTTCTCATCGCCCGCAGCTCTTGCGTCGGCGATCTGAGCTTCGAGCTCGTCGATCAAGTTTTGAAGCTGTTCAGCCATCCCAGCCGACCGCTCTTCCTTCTCAGGGTCCGACTTCTTCCACTGCTCAGATTCAGCATTGCGGATCTGGTTTTCGATGTCACGCATGCGCCCCTCGGTGCGCTGCATATCGGCACGAGGCACGCGGCCGATCGCGTCCCACTTCTCACCGATCGTGCGGATCTGTTGCTTGGCATACTCCACATCCTTGACCGGGACCAACTTCTCGGCCTCAGCGAGGAGCTCGAGCTTGAGGTCGCGGTTCGCCGCAAACTCCTCATCGAGCTGGGAGTTGAACGCATTGCGCGCCTCGTAGAACCGGTTTTGAGCTGCCGAGAAACGCTCCCAAAGTGCGTCATCTGTGCGCTTGTTGGTGCGCCCAGCGCGTTTCCACTCATTCATGAGATCGCGGAACAGACCGGAGGTCGGACCCCAATCCGTGGAGTCCTGGATGGCTTCCGCACGCGCGATTAGATCTTCCTTGCGGGCGGTCACTTCTTTACGCTCTGAATCTTTACGCGCGAAGAACTGGCGGCGATGACGGTCGAAAGTGGTGCGAGCCGAGGAGAAGCGCTTCCACAGCTTTTCTTCAGACGGTCGGTCGATACGTGCAGAGTGACGCTGAGCGTACTTCCACTGGTCCAGAAGGTTCGTCAGTTCTTGACGCGAATTCTTCCAATGGGTTCGCTCGGGATCCTGCGCCGCGATGGCCTCGGCAGCTTCAACGATCGCGGTGCGCTCCTCGAGAGATTGACGCCTCGCAGCCTCACGTTCGGCCTTCACCTCTTCACGGCGCTTATCGACCGTGCCCTCGAGGGCTTCCACACGCTGGCGTAGAGCCTCCACATCACCAATGACAGCGGGCTCCTTGAGCTGGTCTTGGAGAGACTTGAGCGAGGAGTTGATCTCCTCTGGTGTGATGTGGGGGACGCGAGCCTCGAGAAGGCTTACTTGGTTTTCCAGATCGAGGTAGCGCCGAACGTACAGGCCAAGAGCGTCACGCTCGGAACCGTCGACGGCGTACTGCCCGACAATGCGCTCGGACTCCGTTCCGGAGGAGCGGAGCCAGACATTGCCCTCATCGTCGACTCGGCCCCACTTGGCCGCCTCGGCCGCAGCGGCATCATCGATGTCCGGCAGTGGCGCGGCGATTCGTGCTGGCGTGGGACTCTTTGCGGCAGGCGTAGTGGGCGTCGTGGGAGCCGACGTGTGCGGTGCAGGCTCGGAAGGGCCTTCCTTGGCGTCAGCCGGGCCCACTTCAACCTTTGGTTCGGCTGACGATTCTGGGTCAGCAGGCTCAGCTGGCGTGTCCTTTGCAGGTGGTTCCTCTTCGGAAGTCGAATCCGACCCATCCGCGACCTGTTCGGCGCGAGTCCCAAGGGCGGGCTCCGCCTGTGCATCCTCCGCAAATTCTTCGGGTGCGGTCTCAGGCTGAACGGATTGGTCTTCAGTGCTCACGTCAGCCACTTGCTCGGCCGCCCCAGTCTCGACAACCTCAGTATTCTCACTCC
>JBHWRK010000204.1:0-3789 GCA_043426715.1 Trueperella sp.
ATACTTGAACGATGCTGGCTTTGACGGCTACTACGTTCTCGAGCAGGACATCATGCTCGATGAGGAGCCCGCCGCCGGCGCAGGCCCCATCGACAATGCTCGCAAGTCCTACAACGCCCTCAAGGCGCTGGCTGGCTAGCGTAGATCGGTCGCGCTCTCCCTCGTTGTGTAGCGACCGGTCACCCCGGGGCCGGGCGGACAGTTCTACGGAGCTTCCGCCCGGCCCTTTCTTGTCGCCACTCTTCCTTGTCCCCACCCTTCCCGCACACATTGTTTCTCAGGCCCGCTCCAAGGCCTTGCCTAGTAGCACAGCCATACCGACGGGTGCTTCGCTCCCTGCTTGAAGATGAGGTTCGCCGACGAAATCCCCACCACCCACAGCGAACTCTGGAAGGCCATTCCTTCAGTAAGGCGCGAGGCTGGGATCATCTTAATGATCATCTGGTTGATGTTGACGATCGTGGGAGCTTGGAACAGACCGGCAACAAACATGACCAGTTCAGCCGTCCACATCGAGTTCACGAACACGAGCGCGGAGCAGCCGATCGCCACAGCGGTCAGGCTCAGATAGAATCGCTTCCACAGCGGCCACCGCCAGGCCCGCATTCCATACACGAGGGCACCGGTTGGCGACGCGATGGAGAAGCAAGCGGTGACGAATCCCGCGTACGCCTCATACCCCTGCTCTTTCGAGAACGCGACGATCGCTATTCCCGTGGTGGATTGAAAACCGCCGTACGCGATAAGCACCACGAGCAGCGCCACGAAGGCTTTCGACATGAGCGTCGGAGACCGGGCCGCCGATCACCCACATGCACTCTTCGAGGACGGAGGTGAGCGAAAGTGCCGAGTTGAGGCGGAGGGGCTCGCGGGCGAGGACGATCGTCCAGCGGGTACGCAGCATGGAGCCGATTGGGACGTTGATGCCGATCAGCACGGACACCGTGAACATCACCCACACGGACGGCTTGAAGATGAGGACTGCCGCGAGCGCTATGTGCGAGAGAGTCCAGATCACGCCGACGATCACGCCGACTCGTCGCTGATCAGGATTCCGATCACGTCGCACGCGAACTATTGGCGATCCCCGGCGTGAGTGATCTCGAGATCGTACTCCCGTCGTTGGACGACGCCTTCGTACATCTCACCACTGGGGCCAGCAATAACTCAGTCGACACCGATGGTGCAATCGACACGGAGGGCGCACGATGAGCAAGACACAAGGATCGAGCTTGGCAATCAATCGAACCATTATCAAGATCGACGCAGTTCATTATCTGCGCGATCCATCGGCAGTCTTTTTCTCCGTAGGTCTGCCAGTCATCTTGTACACAATTTTCGGCGGTACTGCCTCCTACGGCTCGATTCCCGTAGGTAACGGCAACGCCGCCATGTCAATCCTGATCAACATTTCAATCTATGGAGCCGTGACCGGCGTGGTCGGATTCGCGGCGATGGCAGCAATTGAACGAATCCAAGGGTGGGGACGTCAGGTAGCACTCACGCCTCTCACCGATGCGAGCTTCCTCCTCAACAAGGCCCTCACGGCAGCGCTGATTGCCTTGCTTCCACTCACGGCACTTTACATCGTGGGTCATCTGATGTCAGCCGAATCAGAGTTCTGGCCGGGGATACTTTCCTTTGCGATTATCTTGGTACTCTCCCCCATGTTTGGACTTTATGGGGTTGCCATCGCGCTGATTTTCCGCTCCGAGATTGCAGTGTCGATAGCGGCCGGCCTCCTTGTGCTTTTCGGCTTCGCCGCCAACATCTTTACACCGCTATCTGGAATTCTGCTCTCGATCGCGAAATTCACCCCACTCTACGGCTACGGCGTGCTGGCAAGATATCCGGTAACCGAAGGTAACCAATCCACTGCCACAGGCGAGACCTACATGGAATCGATCTGGCTCGGCGCGCTCAACTATGCGGCTTGGTTCGTCATTTTCGCGCTCCTCGCGCTGCCGTTCGCCGCGGCCGCGAGCGCTAAACAGACGTGGCCCTCAGCACCTCGTAGCGGCACAAAGTCGCGAGCAACAGCTACTTAGTCGGATCCGTTACCTTGACAATTCCGTGCGCACCACGTTCGGCTTCGGACATGATGTGGTTGACCACCGAGTAGTGCCCTGCCTCCGGGAAGGTCAGCTCAACGAAACCACCCTCGGCCGGGAGCAGGGAAAGTACTTGGGCACCGCCGTCGTCGGATCCCCAAGCACTGGCGCCCTGCTTGATGTGGTAGGCGCCCTCGGTCCATAACGTGTCGAATTGTCCGCCGACGATATGGAAGCTCAGCGGCACGTTTGGGCCAGCATCGAGCACCCAGAAGCGCACACGCTCGTCGGTGACGACCTCGAACATTTCCTGGTCGTATTGGTTCGCGATGCCGTTAAAGACCACTCGATCCGGGGTGCCAGTTGCGATTTTGTCCGCATCGAGCTCCTCGGCCTCGGCGGCCGAATGTGCCGCGCTGGCAAGGTAGACCTCAGACTGGACGAGCACGAATTGTTTATCCACCGGTTCTAAACCTTCGGGTTCGATCACAACGGCGCCGTGCATACCCGCGGCGATGTGGGTGGACATCGGTGCCGTGGAGCAGTGATACATCCATATTCCCGCACGGTTCGCGGTGAAGGTGTAGACGAGTTCCTCGCCGGGTGCGATCGTTCGCATGGGCTCGTCGGGGGCGAGTGCACCCGCGTGGAAGTCAATGGAATGGCCGATAGTGCCGTCATTAATGAGCGTGACTTTGAACGTGTCCCCCACGCGCCCATGAAGGGTAGGCCCTACCCCGCTGCCGTTGAACGTCCAGCGTGTTTGGTACAGGCCGGGCGCTACCTCGAGGGGAACCTCGGTGACGGTCAGTGTGACCTCATGAGTCACTGGCCCTTCGTCCGTCGCGAGCGCGGGAAGTTCCGCCGATATCGGCTCGTTGATCTCGCCATCGCCATCAGGGATTGCCACGGGAGCGCTGTGCCCGGAATGAGCGTCGGAAGCCGTGCCGGGTCCGCCGTCGGACGTACCCGCAGCCGGCTCGATAACCACAATGTCGATCGTCATTCCCATTTGCTTGTGACCCGCAACGGAGCAGTAGCCCTGGATCGATTCCGTGATAACGCCGGCGTCAAGCACCGCGGTCTCCCCCGGCTGAACGCGCCCCGTCTCATGCTCACCGATCACGAGGTCGTGGCCGTTGAGCGGATCGTGGTTCTCCAACGTGACGACGAGCCTATTGCCCGCCGGCACTTCGATGCGGCTGGGCGTATACGACATGTCGTCGTTGGCAACAATCGTCACTTCACTTGTTTCCCCGGTTGGTTCGACGACGCCGGTCTGGCTTGGCTGCGCACCGCCTAAGTCGCGGGCGGGGAGATTCGCGGCCGACGGATTCCACATAACGCCAATAGCGACAGCTAGAAGAATCGCGCACAGGGCAGCGACCAAACTGATGCCGGACCACATCGAAGGCGGTTTAACGTCTTTCATGAGATTTCTCCTTGGCTGCAAGAGCAGCTCGTATGGCTGCTACTAGTACGGGAAAGAAAGATGCGAACGTGATGAGAGCCAGAGCGATCATGGCGTGTCTGACCATGTCTGGGACGGGCGCCAACCACACCAGCAACGCCACATTCGGGACGATGATGCGGAATGCGCCGCCCGCGTTAAGGGGCCCTTGGGCGGCTCTCGTCATCGCGGGTCCGCGACCAATGAGCATCGGGATCAGATAGCTGAGTGCTCCCAAAAGCAGTTGCAGCGCGAAGCCCACCACGAAGACTGCGGCAACAGTACAGT
>JBHWRK010000205.1:0-10711 GCA_043426715.1 Trueperella sp.
ATCTCCGATACGCCCCAGGCCCTTAGCTCTCACACCACCGGCGTGAGCTCGCGAGTTTTTGGCTTAGAACATGCCACCTGCCGCAGCAGCTGCAGCAGAGTCATCCGCGCTACCTGCTGGCTCCGGCTTGTTCGCAACGACTGCCTCAGTGGTGAGGAACAGGCCTGCGATCGATGCGGCGTTCTGTAGTGCCGAACGCGTGACCTTCACCGGGTCCGCAATACCAGCGGCGAGGAGATCCTCGTACTCGCCGGTCTGGGCGTTCAGACCCTGGCCAGCCGGAAGCGAGCGGACCTTCTCGGCCACAACTCCACCCTCGAGGCCAGCGTTCTCAGCGATCTGCTTGAGTGGTGCTTCAACGGCGATCTTAACGATGTTCGCACCGGTGAGCTCATCATCTTCAAGGTCGAGCTTCGCGAATGCTTCATCGGCGGCCTGTAGGAGTGCGACGCCACCACCGGCGACGATGCCCTCTTCGATAGCTGCCTTAGCGTTGAGCACTGCATCTTCGATGCGCTGCTTGCGCTCCTTGAGCTCAACCTCCGTTGCCGCACCCGACTTGATGACGGCCACGCCACCAGCGAGCTTGGCGAGGCGCTCCTGCAGCTTCTCGCGGTCATAGTCCGAGGTGGAGTTCTCGATCTGGGTCTTGATCACCGAAACGCGACCATCGATATCTTCCTTGGTGCCAGCGCCGTCCACGATCGTGGTCGTGTCCTTGGTCATAACAACCTTGCGCGCCTGGCCAAGCATCGAAATGTCGGCGTTCTCAAGCTTCAGGCCAACGGTCTCCGAGATGACCTGGCCACCAGTCAAGACGGCCATATCCTGCAGCATTTCCTTGCGGCGATCGCCAAAGCCCGGTGCCTTGACAGCGGCGGACTTGAAGATGCCACGAATCTTGTTGACGACGAGGGTTGCAAGTGCCTCACCCTCGATGTCTTCAGCAATGATGACGAGCGGCTTGCCGGTTTGCATGACCTTCTCCAGCAGTGGCAGAAGATCCTTCATTCCCGAAATCTTCGACTCGACGAGCAGGACGTAAGCATCCTCGAGCACGACTTCCTGGCGCTCGGCGTCAGTGACGAAGTATGGCGAGAGGTATCCCTTGTCGAAGGACATACCCTCGGTGAGCTCAAGTTCGGTGCCGAAGGTGTTGGACTCCTCAACAGTCACAACGCCTTCCTTGCCGACCTTGTCCAGAGCCTCAGCGATCAGCTCGCCGATCTCCTTCTCGCCAGCCGAGATCGCGGCGGTTGCGGCGATTTCCTCGGTGGTCTCAATTTCCTTGGCATCCTCGAGCAACTGCTTGACGACGGCGTCAACCGCCACGTCGATGCCGCGGCGAAGCGCGATGGGGTTGGCGCCAGCAACAACGTTGCGCAAGCCTTGCTTGACAAGCGCCTGTGCAAGAACAGTTGCGGTGGTCGTACCGTCACCGGCAACGTCGTCGGTCTTCTTCGCGACTTCCTTGACCAGCTCTGCGCCAATCGACTCGAACGGCTCCTCGAGTTCAATTTCCTTGGCGATCGAGACGCCGTCGTTAGTAATCGACGGTGCACCCCACTGCTTGTCCAGAACAACGTTGCGCCCCTTGGGGCCAAGCGTCACCTTGACGGTATTGGCGAGCATGTCAAGGCCTCGCTCCATACCGCGGCGCGCTTCTTCATCAAAGTGAATGATCTTTGCCATATTTCCTCCACGTACGTGGTTTTCCAGCCGATGCCCGCGACGGACGGTTTGCCACCCTGCCGTTCTTGTCTCGGCCGGGTGCAAGCCTCACCGACTGCACAATTATCACTCTCACTGCGAGAGTGCCAAGACAGATTCTGGCACTCGCCTGCTGAGAGTGCAAATTTACTGCACTTTTAGAGAGCAGTGTTTCACCAAAGGCGCAAAGTTGAGCGTGGCCGTGTCAACTTTATTCAACGGTGGCAATGTGGCCATTTATCCGGTCTCTCGCCGAAAAGTCTGTACGGCAAGTTCAGTTGCGGACGCGCCCGGCTGAATGGACTAGATCGGGTGGCGCCACATCGGTGCGCCCGTCGGTCATTGACAACGCGATTAGCGCATCACCGCTACAATCGGCATTCCGTATGCTCCGGAGATTTCTGCGTCGAGAACAATGTTCGTGACCCCGAGAGCCTCCGCAGCCGCTTGAGCAGTGCCTTCGTATTCGAGTGATGAGAAGTAAATGGTCGACTCGGCAGGCTCAGCGCCGCCACGATAGTCAGCCACTGCCGTGTTCGTGAAGCCAGCCTGTTCCAAGATTGCCTGGTTCTCGCCGGCAAATCCGGCAACGCCGCGACCATTGAGAACCATGACTTGGTGATTCATGTCTGGCTCAGCCACGGGATCGTCGGTCTGCTCAGCAGATTCATCTGTGGACGCGGCCGGGTCTTCAGCGCTATCAGTCGCACCGTCCTCGGCAGGCTCGGTGTTATCCATTCCGCCCCCATCAGTCGCTTCGTCGACTGTGGTGGTTTCGTCAGCAGGAGCGGTGGCGGTGGTTTGCTCGGCCGTCGGAGCGTCATCCTTCGACATCGAGTTACCGATGAGGATGCCGACGATCGGCGCAAGGATGAGAACCGCAAGGAGTGCGTAAATCCATGAGCGCGCGTTCGACGGGCGCCGGTGAGCGCCGACAGTCATGCGCTCGGCCGCTAGTCGGTCAAATTCGTCTTCAGGAAATTTTTGAGCCACGGCTCTAGCCTACCGTGAAATCTCGCGATTTCAGGATTTGACGTCGTTATTTCGCGGGTACTGCTTAATCTTCTGCAGTTTCACCCCGTCGCTCAGCTAGCCGCTCGTCGCGAAGTCTACGTAACCGATCTACGAGCACGGGATCCGCACGCCACACACGCTCTGAATCCAACATGTGCGACAGAAGAAGGTGGTACTTGATCGGGCTCATGCTCATGACCTTGCGGATGGCCTGGTCCCGCGTCTTGCCATGACGCCACCATCCGCGCTCGAATTCGAGCACAGACAGCTCGAATTCGCTCACTTCACTCTTCTCATCCGCCATGCTTCCACTGTATGACGTTGCACCGACACTTCATAACCATGCCCAGCCACCCGGCACTAAGTTTCCCACGCTCTCAAACAGGTCTGTGGAGGAAACTTCCCGATTCGATGTGCTCGACCACAAAATCGCCGAAATTCTCCTGCCACATGTTCGCATATCGGGCAACCGCACTACTGCGCACGTATCGCGGCGAGCGGGCTGAGCCTCATAGCGCGCCGAGCCGGCGCAAATCCAGAGACCATCGCGATAAGAGTCGCACCAACCAACGCGCCGAGCGCCAGCCACGGCGGAATGTAGGACACTCCCATCTCGCTTCCCGTGCTGGACGCAGCCACGGCATTGATCACCGCCGACAGCACATAGCTAAACGCCACGCCTAATAGACCGCCGAGGAATCCAATCGACGAAGACTCCACCAAAAACAGCCGGCGAATATCGGCAAGTGAGGCGCCGATTACTTTCATAACGCCAATGTCTCGCTGGCGCTCATACACACTCATGAGCATCGTGTTCGCAATACCAATCGCCGCCACGAGCATTGAGATCGCACCAATCCCGCCGAGTACCGCTTGATAAACAAGGGCGTCCTTTTGCATCTGCGCAATCCATTCTGCCTCGCCCTGAGCGTCATATCCTGCGTCTCGCAGTGAGGTGAGCAGATCGAGCGCGTGATCCGAGCTGTCAGCCATAAGAATCAGCTTCGTGTAGGTAAAAGCTCTGCCTGGCTTGGCATTAACCGACTCTTGTCCAGGAAGTTTCTCACCGGGAACCGCCTTCGCAAGCGCCGCAACGAGCACATCCAAGTCTGCGTAGATCGACCACGAATGTGCCGTCCAATAATCTCCTTCTTCGTAGATTTCCCCGCTCGCTCGCGCCACGATCGGTCTCGGCGGTTGCCGGGTTGTCTCGCCACCGCCTTCTTCGCCCAGTCCATCGTCCTGCTCATCGCCCGGGATGTCGAAGTTCATGCCATCGTCGAAACCCATGCCGCTTTCGGGCGTGAGGAACACGGTGGCACTTCGCCAGTCGATATCAACCGGATTGCCGTCCACGTTCCACATCGTCTGATCAACTTTCGAGCCGACCAAGAGCGTCAACATACCCGCCGCCTGCGGGAACGAGCCCCATGCGAGCTCAATTTCCATTGCGAGGAAAGCTTGCGACGGCATCCCAACGATCTCAGCCCAGGACTGCTGGCCACCAGCCTTGAGCGTGGTCTGCACGGCGTATACGGGAAACACGTGTTGCACGCCGTCAAAGTCGCGCAGTTTCTGGACGAGTGCGTCGTCGATCTCTTCCTTTTTTTGCCCCGTCTCGGGTTGCGGTGTGCCGAAGACTTCGACTTGGCGCAGCGTCGGGCTGTTTGCGTTCACACCCATCTGCCGCGTCAGCCCCACGCCAAGCGAAATCATCACGACCACCGACATCGTCCCAATCGTCACTCCTAGCGACGTCAGCGCGGTCCGTAGAGGCCGCCTGCGCAACGCACCTACGGCCGAGGCGAGAATGTCTGAAAACAACATGGCTACGCGCGTCCTGGCCCGCCGGGGAATTCATCGGTAGGAACGTCCCGATCCGCATCGGGTCCGGCGCCGGACCACACATTTTCTTCGCCCACGAGTTCTCCTTCGATCGGTTCGTCGAGGTATGTGAGCGCGTCGGCTTCTACTTCAGCTTCCTTCTTCGAGCGGCGCTTTCCCATCACGCCGACGGCGATAACCGCGGCCGCCAGAAGCGCGGCAATAGCAAACCCGATTGGTGTCCACGCGATTCCACCCACTTCGGTATCGTCATACGAATCCTCCGGGTACATGTCTGTGTAGGGATCTTCCTCAAGCACGATCACGTCGAAGTCGCGCTCGATCGTCGATACCGTGCCGGATGAATCTTCGTACGAAACTGTCAAGGCAACCGGGCCATCCACGACGTTTTCTGCCCGCACGATCATGTCTACGTTCGCCGTTGAGCCTGCAGCAACATTACCCACGAATGTTTCGGATGCCCAGATGCCCTGTCCATCGACAATCGACGCCTTCACGTTGGAGATGTCTGACTTGCCGAGGTTGTTGACGGTGAACATGAGCGAGCCCTCAATGCCAAGCACGAGTTCGGAGGGAGTCACCACAGGCACTGAGGCTTCAACGCGAGGTGGCTGGCTGACCACCACAGCCACGGTTTCCGATGTCGAATAAGAATTGAATTCGTTGTCCTCGTACTCAATATCAAGCTGCATTTGGTAGGGCTTGTCCTCAAGAGACGACAGCGATGTGAAGCCGATCGAGATGCGTGCGGTCTCCCATGGCGCCATATATGACACGTAGGTGGACGCCGCACCGGACGTCGGCAGGATCGACCCTTCACCGGACTGCAACGTCGCCTTAATGTTACGCACGCCGTACTTCGCAGACATGTTCTTGATCGTGAAAACGGCAGTGAACTCGTCCCCAGCAATCACAGGAGTCGGAGTTGTGCTGAACTCGTCCAGCATGATGCGTGGCGTCTCCCTGCCCACAGGAGCCACGGGCTCGTCGGTGATAGCGGCACCGTCGTCGTTCGCATTAACCAGACCCGCGAGTCCCGGCGCCGCGACGCCTAGCCGACCGTCCGTATCCGCGAGCGGTCCGATTGGCACCGCGATGGCGGATGGGGCGAACAGCGCGCCGAGTAGTGAGATGAATGCGACGAGGATGCCGATTTTACGTGTCATGAGCGGACCTCCGGGTCAGACGTGTGGTTGGCGAGGGAAATGTCGATGATGCGGCCGTCGCCGATCGAGATGATGGTGTCGGCGTAGCTGGCCAGGTGGCGATCGTGGGTGACCATCACCCAGGTCTGGTTGTAGCGCGCGCTGGCCCGCCGAAAGAGCTTGAGTGTGGCGGCTGCGATGCGGGAATCAAGGTTTCCGGTCGGTTCGTCAGCGAACACGATCTGCGGGTTCGTAACGAGTGCGCGGGCGATTCCGACGCGCTGTTGTTCACCACCCGAGAGCTCAGTGGGTTTGTGGTTGAGGTGATTGCCGAGTCCCAATGTTGCAAGGGCGTGAGCCGCCCGCTTACGCCGCTCGTCCTTGGCAATGCCCCGGAAAGTGAGGGGCAGTGCCACATTGTCGAGGGCTGTCATGTCCTGCAGCAGATTGAAGGACTGGAACACGAAGCCCACGTTGTCGCGGCGGAAGGTGACGAGCTCAGACTGGTTGAGTTCGTGCACAGGGAAGCCGGCCACGTGGACCTCACCTTGGCTAGGCGGTTCGAGGCCAGCCAGCATGTTGAGGAGCGTGGACTTCCCGGAGCCGGAGGTGCCGACGACGGCCACGAACGTTCCGCGCGGGATCTCTAGGTTCACTCGGTTCAGCGCGACGACTCGCGAGTGTCCGACCCTGTAGACCTTGGAGAGGTTTAATGTTCGCACGGCGATGTCTGCGGCCATAGTGTGACTTTCTTGCGTGTGCCCCGCATGAGGTGTGGGCAATGATTTGCAACGATCATAAATCCGCGCTGTTGCTGTTCACATCAGCCTGCAGGCTGACCAATTTTTTCCGCAATTGCATCGCAATCACGAGGTCAATGCGGGGTGCAAGTGCCATCTTGGGCCAGGTGAGTGTCCGGTTCGGTTGGCGGCGCGGGCCCGAGCTTCGGGCTAGGCGCGCGCGTGCGCTACCGTGGGTCCATGAGCAATCTGCACAGCATCATGGATCGCGAGTGGGCCGACGCCCTCGCGCCCGTCGCCGATGATATCGCCGCCATGGGTGACTTTCTGCGCGAAGAGAATGCGGCTGCCCGTGGCTACCTGCCGGCAGGCGAAAACGTGCTCCGCGCATTTACGTATCCACTGTCCGAGGTTCGGGTACTCATCGTGGGCCAGGACCCCTATCCAACGCAAGGGCATCCGATTGGGCTGTCCTTCGCCGTAGACGCCGATGTGCGGCCACTCCCCCGGTCGCTCACCAATATCTACCGTGAGCTCAACGACGACCTCGGCATCCCACCCGCTGAGCACGGAGATCTTAGCGCATGGTCCGAACGTGGCGTCATGCTCCTCAACAGAGTGTTGACGGTCGAGCCAACCAAGCCAGCCTCGCATCGGGGCAAGGGCTGGGAAAAGATCACCGATCACGCAATTCGTGCGCTCGCCCGGCGCGAGAAGCCGCTTGTAGGCATCCTGTGGGGACGAATGGCGCAGGAGCTTAAGCCGCTCCTAGGGGATACGCCCGTCATCATGTCGGCGCACCCATCACCACTGTCAGCAAGCCGCGGTTTTTTCGGGTCAAAGCCGTTTTCCCGCACGAAAGAACTGCTCGTCGCGCAGGGTGCGGATCCGATCGATTGGTCCCTATAGCTTCGCACCCTCCATGAACTTGTCGCCGCTAGATGAGGGCGAGTCGCCAACGCTAGTCGAACAACGGACACCGATCACGCCCCATCGGGACTTGTTGCCTAAGTGGCCCGCAATTTCTCGCTCCGCTACGTGACATCCTTCGGCGGGCTAATCGCACACTTTTGTCACTTTACGACCACATTCGTCGGGCGATTGCGATCGCTATCCGACCGTGCTTGCGCCGACCTCGTGGCCCTGTACCAATCCCTTCCGTGCCCCGCATCGAGCTCAGTGGGCATGGCCGTTGGCCTCTTGCAGGCGGGCGTGGGGATGCCAGTAGACCATGCCTGGCTCATAGCACCTGTCGTTTGCTGGCATGAAAAGAGCCCCCTGTCAGACTCGAACTGACGACCTTCGCTTTACAAGAGCGGTGCTCTACCAACTGAGCTAAGGAGGCACTCCCCGCACACTCGCGGGGACTGTACATAGTGTGCCAGAAACTTCTGGCGTTATCCAAAAGTGCGAGCTTCAGGCGCGACTGCCGGCTTCCTGCTCGGCCGGAACGAACCGCTATTTGTCAGGCAACTGTGACGCTTTTGCACTTCCGCGTCGAGTCGGACCTCAAGCAGAAGATGGCAAGATTTACGCTTGGCGCGGTGACTGGACCATGACGGCCTCGAGACTTCCAAAGTTTTACACAAGCGACGTTCGCGCGCCCGGCCAGCAGTCAGAAGCTCGAGCGGCCGCCGTGTCCTCATTGCCCACGTCGGGCCTAGTTGGCCGGTGCACCTGCTTCAATCGCGGAGGTGATGACCGCACCCACGTCGCCCGTCTCGAGCCAGGTCTCATCCACTTCGCCGTTTACCTCGAGGGTCGGGGTGGCCGTATACCCCTTATCGCGGAACGAGTTCGAGGCGGACTCTGCAACCTTCTTCCAGCCGTCCGACGCGATCGATGCTGGCAGGTCTGCCACGACGTCCTCGGCCACGCCCACGGACGCGGCAATATCGGCGATTTCCGTTTCGGTCGGGGCTGCCCCACCTTGAAGCACGACGTCATTCGTCTTATCAAACAGGGCCTCGTTAAACGCGAGAGCCTGCTCGGGCGCGTAAGTAGCCACGTAGAACATTGCGGCCGTCATATTGTCAGAAATCTGGTTGTTGAGCGTGGCCACAGGATACAGGCGCAAGCCCAAGTCGCCTGCGGAGGTCAACTGTCTGTAGGTATCTGCATACGCTGATTCGAGGTGAATACATCCGCTACACGTGTAATCGGAGTAGATGGACAGCACGCCTGTACCCGCCACGGCAGCGCCAGCCGCGCCCGCCTCGTTAATCTCAATACCGAAGTCGTCGGTGACGTTGGCGAGCTCCGCGGGGCGCACTTCGCCGTCGAAGTCTCCCGAACCGTTGCCGTCTCTCCCAAGAATTTGCAAGACGGCGAACACCACGAGTGCCAGCGCGACCACGCCGCCCACCACAGCGAGCATCTTGTTGCGCTTGTTGCGCTTGGCTTCCTGTTCGCGCAGGATTCGAGCCTTTTCACGCGCAATTTCCCGCTTTTCATTTTTCGTTGGCTTGCGGGTGTTCCCATTGTTTGCCATCTCAGGTTCCTCTGTTCGTTTAGCTGCGAAAATTCAATCACATGCGAGACCTTTTATCTACGGACGCATGGCCGATCTCGCACCACACACCACGTTGCTGAATCCTAAATTAAGATAAGGCCGGTCTGACTGACAACTACAACCGCGGCCATTGCCATCACGAGCAAAATAG
The DNA here is from genome assembly GCA_043426715.1 of Trueperella sp. Lineage (GTDB taxonomy): Bacteria > Actinomycetota > Actinomycetes > Actinomycetales > Actinomycetaceae > Trueperella. Next base: position 9,118 of record JBHWRK010000205.1, read on the forward strand.
CGAGCCAGAAGAGTCGATATCCGGGCGTCGGTGCGATTCCCTCCATCAAAATACGCGCACCCTCTCGCCCGTTTCGATTCGTGCCTATAAACCAGGTGACAACGATCCCTGCGGCCAGCCCAATTGGCGTCACAAGTTCTGTGCGCACAAGTTCGAAGGCGTCGAGTCCAATGATGGCGAACCACGCAACCCCGGCGCCTAGGCCGAGCGATAGCGCACTGCGCGCGATTGCGCCGATGATCGTCAGCGGCAAGCGCAACAATGTGCTTGTGGTCTCGCCCTTGTATGGTCCATCATTGGCAACCCTTCGATCCCTGAGATCACGATCCGCTCCTCCAATGATCGACACAAGCACCACGATTGCCGCGAATACTACTGCGACAGGCGCCGGCCACACGAGCGAAAAAATGGCGAGGATGGCGCCGGTGGCCAGCACGTGCATCCGCGCCTTGCGCGCTGGTCGAAACCAGTTCGGCAAGCGCCCGGGGTGGTTGCCGAACGGGGCCATCTGTTGCTGTCCCGGGTAACCCGCGTACTGTGGCTTCGCCTCGCCCACGGGCACCAACTCCCGTGTATGCGGATCGAAATCGTGAGGATTGGAAATCTCGAGCCGATCGAACACGGACGTGCGGGCGGGGCCGGCGGCCTGCAGATTATCTGCGATCGGCTCGTGCGGATCAAAACCCGCGGGCATTTCACTCGTGCCAGGCGGATCATACGACTCGACCGGCGGCGAGTACTGCGGGCCAGGAGCCGTTTGCATACGCGTATTGTCCACACCGTAAGGCGCGGTCGTCAGCCCGGTGAGATCGATGGGCCGCGTTGCATCGTCAGCCTCGTCCGCGCTCGAATGTCCCATTCCTCCCGCGCTAGCCGCCACACCGTCGTCGAACTCGCCGTGGTTCCAGTAGTCGTCGACATCCTCTACGATCGTGTCCTGGTAACGAGAGGCCCCTGTGACGGGCAGACCCTCGGCGTCAACAGACGTGCCGGTGACGAGCGGGGCAGCGGCCGCGTCGCCATCCGCACCAAGACCTACCGCAAAATCGGCGTCGCCAAGAGATACCGTTCCTTCGATTATTGACACCAGGTCGTCGAAAGCGATGCGCCGCGAGACATCGGGATCGAGTGCGCGGCGAAAGGCTGCCTCGACCTCGGCGTTCAGGCCCGGCAGGTTCGGTTCACCGGTGAGGACGCGGTGCATGACGGCGGGTGCGGTTTCGGCCTTGTAAGGGACGACGCCGGTGGCCGCGTACGCGAGCACGGCGGACAGTGCCCACCAATCTGCGATGTCGTCGGGTGATCCACCGCGGATAACACGCGGATCCGCCCAGCCGGGGGTGTGTGAGAGCGCGCCTGTGCGGGTCATGCGCAGGTCATCGCCCAGTTGGGCGATGCCGAAATCGATGAGGACGGGACCGTCGGCCCCCATCATCACGTTGGAGGGTTTGAGATCGCGATGCAGCACGTCCACTTCATGGATCGAGCGCAGCGCGGCCGCCAATTCGCGGCCGAGTTCGACGAGATCCGCGCCTTCATAGCGGCCGGAATCGCGCACGTCGGCGTCGAGCGTGGGACCGTCGATGAGCTGGGT
>JBHWRK010000206.1:0-3353 GCA_043426715.1 Trueperella sp.
AATGTGTGGCCTGCGTGACGACGATGCCCTCGTTGGCGAGCAACTGACGCAGCTCGCCTTGCGACGAAATCGGTCGTGACTCAACAATTGCCGTAATGCGCGCAAGGCGTCCGGCGCGCGTTGAGATCGTGTTCATGCCAACTCCTTCATAGCCGTGACGAAGGGAGCGAGTTCGTCGCAAGTCACAATCAGCGGTGGAACCAGCCGGATCGTCGATTCATTGGGTGCGTTGACAATAAAGCCGCGTTCAAGAAGTTCTTTTTGCATCTGCGGCGCGTGTTCAACAGCGACGCCGATCAGTAGGCCAGCTCCGCGGGTTTCGTAGCCAAGAAGTTCCAATTCGTTTCGGAGCCATTCGCCGGTTGACGTGACGTGATCGAGCAAATCCTTGACTTCATTAATAACTGCCAAAGCAGCTGCACTCGCCAGCGGGTTTCCGCCGAACGTCGATCCATGACTTCCAGGGCTTATGAGTCGTCCCGCCCGCTCAATCCCGATGACGGCACCGATCGGTACACCTCCACCAAGTCCCTTGGCGAGCGTAATAACATCCGCTTTAACAACATCGGAGTGTGCGAACCAACGTCCGGTCCGGCCGATGCCTGTTTGGACCTCGTCGACGACGAGGAGCGCGTTTGATCGATCCGCGAGCCCTCGAGCTCGGCGCAAAAAGTCCTCGGGCAGTGGCTCGACCCCAGCTTCCCCCTGAATAGTTTCGACGAAAATCGCCGCCACGTCGTCGTTCATTGCCGCCTCAAGCGCGTCAACGGTGGGCTCAATGAATAGCACATTGCTCGGTAGCGGCTCGAACGGTTCGCGGATCGCTGGCTTATGTGTGATGGCCAGTGACCCGAGCGTGCGTCCGTGAAAGCCATCCTTGAGCGCGACGATCGTGCCCTTGGGCTTGTGCATGAGCGCGATCTTCATCGCGGCCTCGTTCGCCTCGGTTCCCGAGTTGCAGAAGAACATCCGGGCAGATGCGCCCACATATCCCTCAGCAGAAAGCATGCTTTGCAGCTTTTCCGCGAGCTCTAACTGCGGAACCGTCGCAAAGAAATTCGATGTATGCGTGACCTTCCTCGTCTGTTCATTCACAGCATTAACAATCGCGGGATGCCCGTAGCCCAGAGCGTTCACCGCAATGCCGGCTAACAGGTCGAGGTACTTCCTGCCCGTGGTGTCCCAGACGTACACGCCCGCGCCACGGTCAATAGTCAGTTGGGGCATACCAAACGCGTTCATCATCGCTTGGCGATATAGATCCTTGTACTTCACTGATCCTCACCTTCGGTTGAAACGTCGCGACGATCACGAGATCTGCCTTCCGGCTTGTCCACCATTTTCTGAGCAGAGGTGGAGACTTGGGTACCGATGCCGTCGTCGGTAAAGATTTCGAGCAATATGGAATGGGCCATACGCCCGTCGATGATGTGGGCCTTGGGCACACCCGCATCCACTGCGTAAAGAGCGGCCTCGATCTTCGGCTTCATCCCCGACTCGAGGTTCGGCAGAAGTTCGCGTAGGTCATCTGGGTGAATCTCGGAGACGAGCGAGGACTTGTCCGGCCAGTCGAGGTAGAGGCCTTCCACGTCGGTGAGCATGATGAGCTTGTGCGCTCCTGCCGCGTGTGCGATTGCGCCCGCAGCAGTATCGGCGTTGACGTTGAGCACGTCTTCCGGGCTGTCAACGTCCACCGCGACCGTCGAGACTACGGGGATCATTCCGGCGGATAGCAACTGATTCAGCGAGTCAGTATTGACGGACTGGATATCGCCGACGTGACCGATATCAATCTTCTCGCCATGAATGGTGGCGGTACGACGACGGGCGGTCAGCAGGCTTGCATCCTCACCCGACAGTCCCATTGCGTACGGACCATCGAGGTTAAGCAGGGAGACGAGCTCGCGCTGAACCTGACCAGTAAGTACCATGCGCACGACATTCATCGTCTCCTTATCGGTCACTCGCAAACCTGCGCGGAACTCGGACTCGATACCGACGCGCTGGAGCATCGTATTAATCTGCGGTCCGCCACCATGGACAACGATCGGGAGCAGCCCAACCGAACGCATGAAGATAATATCCTTAGCGAACGCGCGCTTAAGGTCGTCGTTGATCATGGCGTTGCCACCGTACTTGATGACAACGCGCTTGCCGGAAAATTCTTTGATCCATGGCAGCGCTTCGATGAGGGTTTCCGCTTTCGCCTGGGCTCCTTGCAGCCGCTCTAAGATTGTTTGGTTCATGTTGTATAGGCCGAGTTCTCGTGGACGTAATCGTGGGTGAGGTCATTGGTCCACAGCTCAACGACCTCCTCACCGGCATGCAGATCGATGTCGATGGTGACGTCGCGGCTTGCGGCAAGGTCGACCAGCGCGCGATCATCCCCCACCCCGCCAGCCCGACACACCTGAATTCCGTTAAACCAGACGTCCAGCTTCTCCGGATCAAACGGGGCCTCGTCTTCCGGAACCGTACCGGCCTGCGCGATCACTCGCCCCCAGTTCGGGTCGTTGCCGAAAATTGCGGCTTTAACCAGGTTCGAACGAGAGATCGCGCGAGCAACCGCGAGTCCCGCATCCTCCGAACTTGCGCCGGAGACACGTATGAGCACGTCGTGCGATGCGCCCTCGGCGTCGCCTATGAGCTGGCGAGCAAGCGATTGCGTGACAGCCGTTAGTTTCTCGATGAAGTCGTCTGGCGTCACGCCAGACGCACCCGACGCCATGAGGACGACGATGTCATTGGTCGACATCGCACCGTCAGAATCAATCCTGTTAAACGAATAGCTGACTGCGATATCGAGTGCGCGCTGCGCTTGTGCCTGGGTGAGGAGCGCATCCGTCGTGATCACGCACAGCATCGTCGCCATCCCAGGAGCGAGCATCCCGGCGCCCTTTGCCATGGAGCCAATCGTGTAGTCGCCTGAAATACCGGCCTGCTTCGGACGGGTGTCCGTGGTCATGATCGCGCGTGCGGCGTCGTCACCGCCGGACTCACTCAGAGTTGCAATCGCGTCGCTTGCGCCCGAGCGTATTTTGTCCATTGGCAGCATCTCACCGATAAGGCCCGTGGAGCACACGCCCACTTCCTTCGCCTCAATGCCAAGAGCGCCCGCAACGAACTGCGCAGTCTCCACCGAATCCCGGTAACCGTCGGCGCCCGTGGCAGCGTTTGCGCCGCCAGAGTTCAAAATGACGGCCCGCTGATTGATACCAGCGGTATTTTTCATCCACTGGATCGGTGCGGCACACACGCGGTTTTGGGTGAGAACGTGCGCAGACACAACGTCCGGCCCGTCATTGACGACGATGGCGACGTCCTTTCCGGAATTCTTGATCCCAGCCGACAGT
>JBHWRK010000207.1:0-19823 GCA_043426715.1 Trueperella sp.
ACCTGGCGTAGGTGCGGGTGCCGGGGCCGGTGTAGCCGGCGTCGTCAGTACTGCCTGGGCGGTAGTGCGAGCGGCGTCTCGCTCTGCTTGAGCCTGCAGGCGCTCCTGATTCTCGGCTTCGGCCTGAGCGACGAGCTGCGCTGCCTCTCGCTCAGCCTGGGCGTGCCGATCAGCTTCAATCTGTTCGAGGCGCTGGCGCTCGAGCTCAACGGTGGTTCCACGCTGGGCCGCAAGTTCGACGGCCAGTTCCTCGCGCTGTGCTGCAGCGCTCACGACCTGCTGTGCCTGCTCGTCGGCCAAACGCTGCGCTTCGTTTGCGGTGTCGAGGACGGCCTGTGCGGCCTCGGCCTGCTCGTTGGCCATGTCGTCAGCTTCTTCTTGCATGAGGCGAGCAACCTCTTCGAGCGCACGGAACCGCTTAACCCTGGAATCCACCTGGTTGGCGACTGCGCCGTAAGCCTGGGAACGCTTGTTCGCGTCCTCCATCGAGTCGGCGCCAAAAATAAAGTATGACTGCGTGATTTCACCAGCCTGATTTTGGTACATCGCCTGAGAGACACCGCCGAGCTCCTTGCGCGCGACCTCAAGGTCAGCAAGCGCCTGGTTAGCCTTCTCCTGCGCCTCGATCGCCTTCGAGATGGACTCAGCGAGATCCGCCTGAGCGAGGATGGCCGCGGCCTGTGCCTCTGCAGCAGTGGTTGCGAGCTCATTACTTAGTGCCGAGAGTTCGGCTAATTCAATTTCGACGTCGGCGAGCGAACGCTGTGCCTGCGCCTCGCGTGCGTACGATTCCTCAATATCTTGGTCCGTTATTGGGACCGCCGATGCAGGACTGGCCATCGATGCGGCGAGGCCCACAACTGAGATAAGAACCAGTGACTTACGTGCCCAGGTCACTCGTACCTCCATGATTTCCGTGTGCATATGCATGGCGTGTCGCCTTGACAAAGGGCAACCTGCCGCTTTGACCGTATACCAATTCGTTACAAAAGGGAACACGAGAATCAAGATTCACACTGACGACTTTGACAACGTCAATCACCCTAACAACTTCTGTCACAGTACTCACGCCCACCCCACACCATGATTCACCACGTCAAGTGTCCACCTTGTGGCTCAATTTGGCCGATCTTTGCAATACCTTTTCTTTCCCTTTAGGCTTTGAGGCATGGTAAAGCGAATGTTGTGAGGGCACTAGCCCCTCTCCGGACTTGGCTAGGCGCCCTTGATCGTCTTGTTATGAACGACAACGCCCAAGAGGACTCCATGACGCATCAAAATTTGCATGAATACCCCGCTTACCTAGTCGGCTATCCGCCGCTCACTCCAGTGACGGACGCCGCGCCAGTCGGCGATTACGACACGGGCTACCATCCACCCCTCGTCCGCAAGCCCGTGCCCGCTACCGGTGCCTGGCTGCCCGGCGACGACCCGGGCGAGCGCCAATTCCTTGACATCGGCCCGTTGGACTTGGAACTCGGCGGCAAACTTCCATCCGTGGAGCTCGCGTACGAGACTTGGGGAGAATTAAACGACGACGGCACTAACGCCGTTCTTTTGTGCCACGCTCTCACAGGAGATTCTCACGCCACCTCGAAAGACGGCACCGACGGTTGGTGGAATGACATTGTTGGCCCCGGCAAGGCCATCGACACCAACCGCTGGTATGTCGTGTGCCCGAATGTGCTCGGAGGATGTCAAGGCTCGACGGGCCCGGCTTCAAAGGCACCAGATGGGAAGCCGTGGGGCTCTCGCTGGCCCGAGGTGACAATCCGCGACATGTGCCACGCCGAAAAGCGGCTCGCAGACTACCTGGGCGTGAGAAGTTGGGCGCTCATCGCTGGTGCTTCGTTTGGCGGAAATCGCGTGATGGAGTGGGCAGCGTCGTATCCCGAGATGACGAACGCAATCGCGGTGCTTGTGTCCGCTGCGGCCACGACCGCCGAGCAGATCGCCTACGCGAAAACTCAAATCCAGGCTGTGGCGCTCGATCCGTACTTCTTGGGCGGCGATTACTATGGCCAGCCCGATGGCAAGGGGCCATTCCGCGGATTAGGACTCGCACGCGAACTAGCGCACATTACCTACCGTTGCCCCACCGAGCTCGATCAGCGTTTCGGGCGGACACCGCAAGAAGGCGAGGATCCGCTCGCTGGTGGTAGGCACGCCGTTTCCTCTTATTTGGATCACCATGCCTATAAGCTTGCAATCCGTTTTGATGCGAATTCCTACATTGCGATCTCGCAGTCGATGATCACGCACGATATTGGACGTGGACGGGGCGGGACAGACGCCGTCGTCGCCTCGTTAAAGATGCCTGCTCTCGTCGTCGCGGTGGACACGGATCGGCTGTTCTACCCGCGGGACGTGGAAGCGCTTGCCGATGCGCTTCCAGGCTCGGGACCGGCGGTTTACGTGCAGTCGGCGTACGGGCATGACGGGTTTTTGATCGAAAACGATCAGGTTACCAAGATCTTTCGTGACTTCCTCGACGATCCGAAGACGTTCACGCCATAATGACGGTATGACATGGACTGACGACCCCCTGGGCGAGGGCTTTTACCAGCGATTCCTCGAACTTCATGATGACCAGTTTGGCCCCAATCGGGCTGCGCTCGTGACCTATCGACCGGACGTTGATTCGTTCACGGGCCCAGATAGCGCGGACGCCGCTGGGGCTCCGCAGTTCGTGGTGCTCGCCGTTCATGGGTGGAACGATTATTTTTATCACTATGAATTCGCTCAGCGTGTGAGTGAGATGGGCGGAAGGTTATATGCGCTCGATCTGCGCAAGTACGGCCGGGCGCACATGCCCGGGCAAATGTGGGGGTACGTCGAAGACCTATCTACATATGATGAGGAGATCGGTGAGGCTCTCGACATCATCTACGCGGAGCACGGTCTAGATGTACCCGTCTTTTTGTATGGACATTCCACTGGCGGATTGACGGTGACACTGTGGGCCGATAGGCATCCGGGCGTGCTTCGCGGGCTCATTTTGAATTCGCCATGGCTGGAGTTGCAAGCATCGACAACAGTGCGCCATATTGGTCAGCCCATTCTTGACGCGCTACAGAAGATGGCGCCGACCGCTGTGTTACCGAGTGTTGACAACGGATTTTATCAGCGGCTCGTCACGGGGTGGATGAGCGAGGAAGAACGCGAACAGGCGAGAAAACACCAAGAAGCGGCGGGAATTCCGGACGAAGAGGTCGATCCATTCCTGCGCGAGGGTGGGTGGAACCCGAACCCCGAATTCAGACACTTTCCGTCATTTCCTATTCGCCCCGGCTGGTTACGCTCGATCTTATTGGGTCATGAGCGAGTAGAGGATGGCCTTACCATCGACTGTCCCATCCTCGTACTGACCAGTGCCAAGACCCACTACTCAGACACGTGGAGCGATGACATGCGCCATGCCGACACCGTGTTGGACGTTGACCAAATCTGGAAACGCGTGCACGGACTCGGTCCGGTCACGACGCTCGTCAAACTTGACGGCGCAATCCACGACGTACTTCTCTCACGAGCGAGTGTACGAAAGGTGGCGTACTGGCACATCGAGCGGTTCACGGATCTGTGGACGGAGCAACGGCGAAACGTCGACTAGGCGCTAGTTAATCGAATTCGTTGAGGACGCGACCATCGGGGACCTGCCAGATTCGCCAGCCGTCGACGTAACTGTTCCCGGACACTTCCGTGGCAGCTTTGGTGGGATCGGAGAAGATTCCGATGCCGATGATGTCGATCAAGCCGTCGTTGGTCAGGTGACCATTGACCGTGGAGCCCTTGCGTCGCGAGTGCCACGTGATCGTCACAGGACCAACCTCTGCCACGATTCGTTGCATACGTGGATCAGGTTCTGGACGGTCAGGTTCTGGTGATGGCACATCCTTTGCATCGGAGGCGTTTGGCACCTGATGTTCCACAGGCTCTGCGATGACGGACCGAGCGTCCTCTTCGGGGTCGACGTCCATGCGGACATGGCTCGCCTCTTCGGTCTTCTCGTCCCAGCGATCAGACAGGAGCGCAGCGTCTGCCACGGCGTCCGATGACGCATCAGAGGAGAACCGCTCGGAGAAGATATACGCGTCAGAACTAGTCTTCGGGGCACTCATGTCCCAGAGGCGTTGCTCGGCACGTTTGGCTGCAGCTTGAGCCTGATCGAACAAGGTAGTGCCGACGTCTTCGCGCTCACGAGCGAGCTTCTCCAACATTTCCTGCTGCCGGGCCTTGCGCTGCTCGCGCGATGATTGCCTATATGCAACGATTCCGCGAACCTCATCGGGGTCACGCTTAGCGGGACGTTCCTTCTCGTTTTCCCAACCGGTAATCTCCCACGCCTCGTCGTAGCGCACCGCTCTGTTCGCGCGCTCTTCGACTTCAGGGTCTTGTTTCAGATCCTCGACTGCTGAGTCCTCAACGTCCGGAGCCTCGCCTCCCAGAGCCTCACCTTCCAGAGATTCAACTCCGGAATCAGCCATTTCATCATCGTCACTGGCAGTCTCAGACGATGGCGCCGACTCGGGCGACGGCACTGCTTCAGGCTCAGTAGTGCTGACTTGCTCAGTACTCTTGGCTGACTCTTCAGCGTCCACCGATTCATCGGGGGCGATCGAGGCATCGCTCTCGTCCGCGTCTTCGTCGGTGGTAACAACGTCCGTGTGGTCAATCGTTTGCACGATCCCGAGGCGCGAGTCCGCAGCCGAGATCACCGCGCGCGGCGAAAAGTTTTCCGTGATTTCAACAAGCGGGCCATCGGCGCCTTGGTGGATGAGAATGCGATACGTTTCCACGCCCACGCCCCGCAACGCGGCCAATGGGCGCTCGACGTCTGCATCAGAGTCCACCGAGAAGATAAACAGCCTCGGCCCCCGCTTCGTCATTGGAGGGGAGGATTCCACAAAGTTCTCATAGTCGGCCGCAAACGCGTCATGTCCGTTGGCGTATATATTCGCGAGCGCGCTGCGGTTCATATCTGCATGGCGCCCCGCGCGGGTCAGCGCCTTCACGAACGACTGCGCCGTCAAATACGGAATAACATCGATCGTCACAACCTGACCCGTGGGGTCGAGGGCGAGCAGTGATTCGCTGTCGTCGCCTATCCATCCCACGGGAAATAGAGGCCGTTCGATCAATTCAAGGGACTGGGCTCGCACGGCAGCCAGTACGGAGTCGTCAACGTCGCTGGCCGCGGATTCTGGCGCGGACACGAGCCGGCCGTCACGCAATTCAAAAACTCCCACACGCTCCCCTTTCCCCCTTCTAGAATACCCGACCCCGAGCCTCACGGGTCCTCCGATCCTCCTTCGCTGAGATGAGGTTCGGCTAACCGCTGGCTGGTCAGCCCTTTTGGGCTGTTAGCGCGAGGTTCGTCTGCGTGTCGCACGCCCGTCTCGTAGCAGTTCGGCCAGATGCACACCCTGGTCGCCCACGAGCTGCTCGGCCTGTGTTCGGCACGAGAAGCCGTCCGCCAAGTACATCGCATCTGGTGAGGCGCCTCGCAATGTGGGTATTAGGTTGTTTTCCGCTACTTTGACCGAGATGTCGTAATGGCCTCGCTCCATGCCGAAGTTGCCGGCAAGCCCACAGCACCCGGTCAACGTGGTCAGCGTCGCGCCCGCCGCCTTGAGCAACTCTGCGTCCGCGTCCCACCCCATGACCGAGTAGTGGTGACAATGCGGCTGCGCCACGATCTCCACGCCAGTCAGGTCCGGCGCCTGCCAGTCCTCTCCCGGCCCAATCGGCTCCGGTGCGCTCAGAAGCTCGGCCAGCGTAAACGTCATATCGGCGACGACGTCCACGCGCCGATCGTTCGGCAGAAGATCGCGCATGTCCTCACGCAACACCGCTGTACAGGACGGCTCCACGCCCACAATCGGGATCCCTGACGCGGCAAACGGCGCGAGCACCGTCACCAGGTTGGTCAGCTCCTTCTTCGCATGCCCGAGCTGGCCGGTTGTAATCCACGTCAGCCCACAGCACGCGTCCTGCGGCGGAATCAACACCGTGTAGCCCGCGTCCTGCAACACCGCAACCATCGCCTGCGCCCCTCGCGTATCGAGAGTCTCCGAGAATGAATCGGCCCAGAGCATCACGTACTTCTCGCCATCTGCCGCCGCATTGTGAGAGTCGCGGTAGTCAACGTTCGGATGTAGCGTTGCCTTGGCTTTCTGAGCGGCGATCTTATGGTCAGCCGCGATGCGGGAGAAACGTTGAGTGGTAAAGCCGGGCATCTCGCGCCGCGAATCTATGCCGAGCGTTGAGAAGGCAAGCTTGCGGATCGGGCCGACCTTGAGCACTGCATTCGCGACGGCCGCGATCGGCGGGAACCAGGTGACGAGTCGGCCAAGGATGGGCAAGTTGCCGAGCACGTAGTGAGTGCGCGGGCGGAGTTTGCCCTTGTAGCCGCGGTACAGTGCCTCAGACTTATACTTGGCAAGATTGACGCCGGTAGGGCAATCGCGTCCGCAGGCCTTGCACGCGAGGCACAGGTCGAGCGCCTCCGCCACGGCCTTGTCTGCGAAGCTCTTGACCAGCCGGCCGTTGGTCACCTCTTGGAGCACGCGAGCACGTCCGCGCGTGACATCCTTTTCGTCGCGGCTCGCTAGGTAAGAGGGGCACATAAAGAAGCCCGCCTCTGTGCGGTCTGCGCGACAGTTCCCCACACCCGTGCAGCGGTGGACAGCCCGGGTGAAATCACCCTCGTCTTCACGGAAATGGAAACCGCCCGCATACTCGGTTGGGACGGCGGCGGGCCGTCGCAGATTCCCGTCGATCGGTTCGGGGTCCACGAGGATGCCAGGATTGAGCACGTTTTCCGGGTCGAACAGGTTCTTGACGGCCCCGAACAGGTCCATGACGTTAGGCGGGTACATCCGGTCGAGCATCTCGGATCGCGCACGGCCATCCCCATGTTCACCCGACATCGATCCGCCGTAGGCCACCGCAATGTCGGCGGCCTCTTCCATGAACTGACGCATGATCGGCACGCCGGAGACCTGGTCGATCGGGAAGTCGATGCGCAAATGGACACAACCGTCGCCGAAGTGGCCGTACATGAGCCCATCGAGGTCGAACTTGTCCATGCAGCTACGCAGATCGCGTAGGTAATCGCCGAGTTTCTCAGGTGGTACAGCCGAGTCCTCCCAGCCGGGCCACGCGGGATTCCCGTCCGGCGTGCGGCCGCCAAGACCAGCTCCATCGGCACGAATTCGCCATAGCTCGGTGGCCTCCGGTCCTGGCGGACGGACCATAACGGCATCCGTACCCGCATCGCGCGTAATACCCTGCACGCGCTCATCGATCACCGAAATGTCCTCGCCCTCCTGGGCGCCCACTTCGATGAACAGCCAACCGCCCCCGGGCGGCAACTCAGGCACGGTGCCTTTCGCGCGTCTCACCACGTCAACGAGCTCGGCGTCGATACCTTCCACTGCGAGTGGGGCATGCTTGAGCAACGCCGGCACCGCATCGGCCGCTGACGGCATGTCCGGGTAGCCCAAGACAATGAGAGTAGGAGCCTGTGCAAGCGGCACCAACCGCAGCGTAGCCTCGGTGAACACCGCGAGCGTGCCCTCTGTTCCCACGAGCATCTTCGCCAGATCCCTCCCGTTTTCGGGCAGGAGGTGTTCCATCGAGTAGCCGGAGACCTGCCGCGAAAATCGCCCAAGGTTCTGGCGGATTTCCGCCAGATGCGAGTCCACGAGAACCTCCAGCCCCGGCACTACGTCCAGCGCACCCTCACCGACACTGGCTGTAAAGGCGCGCCCCACCCCATCCAGGCACTCGAGCGCCAGCACGTTATCGGCCGTCCGGCCCCACGCCACCGCATGTGGACCACATGCGTTATTGCCGATCATGCCGCCAAACGTCGCACGATTTTGTGTGGACGGGTCCGGCCCGAAGCGTAACCCAAACTTGCCGGCCTCACGCTGCAGATCGCTCATGACGACGCCCGGCTGCACGCGAGCCGTGCGAGTCTTCGGGTCGATGTCAAGAATCCTATTCATGTACCGCGAAAAGTCGATCACCACGCCGGTGCCCACCGAGTTTCCAGCCACCGACGTGCCACCACCCCGGGACGTCAGCGGCACTCCATGCTCGCGGCAGATCTGCAAAACGGCTGCAACATCATCGTTGTTCTTGGGGAAGACCACGAGCCTGGGCGGCACGCGATAGTTCGACGCATCCGTAGAGTACTCCGCGCGGACGCGAACCGAATCATCCACTTCACCGGAAATTCGGGTAGCAATTTGTTCGGCGAACGTGGCGGTGTGGACGTGTGCGGTCATGTCTCCTCCTCGAGCATGCCCGCGGCTGTCCTAGCGGGCGAATGCGCATCCTGCACAATTGATCTTAGCGGCTTCGGTTTGCGCGCCCATGGGACCACACGCACCGTGGTCAGAGTTGCACAGCGAGGTGGCCGAGGCGAGCATACCGAGCCGGTCCAAGTGTTCGAGAAGGGTTTTGACAAAGACTTCCGACGTGCCGGTCCGCTTGGCGACGGCGGACACCGTCCGGCCAGCGCGGATTTCGGCGAGCACGCGGTCCGTGGCGGTTGGGAGGGCTGGGGGCGAGCTCACAGGAATAGCTTTCCGACTTGGAAAATACCGACAGCCAGCGCCCACGCGATAGCAAGCTGAACGACGACTGCGATCGCGGTTGTGCGCCCGCCGATTAGTCGCGCCTGCTCAGCCACAGTGGCCATACACGGGGTGTAGGCGAGGACGAACACGAGGAAAGCGATGGCGGCTAAGCCTTGATACCCCTCGCCGGCGGTTTCGGTGAAGGTCTCGGTAAGGAGGTCGGGCAGGACGCCAAGATTATCGCCGTTATCTTCGGCGTCACCGGCGGCGGATGCGTCCATGTTGTAGGAGGTGACAATCGAGGAAACAACGGTTTCTTTGGCTATAAAGCCGGTCATGAGCGATCCGGTCAGGTGCCAGTCGCCAAAACCCGCGGGCGCGAAGATCGGCTCCAAGAGCTTGGCGGTCTGGCCGTAGACGGAGTGTTCCACCGCGAGTTCCGGGTCGGCAAAGGATTTGCCTTGCGAGCCCGCGCCCATGGGCACGGCGCCGAGGAGCCACACGGCCATGCTCATGACCAGGATGATCTTGCCCGCGCCCTTGATGAAGATCCACGATCGATGCGCCGCATGGCGTAGGAGCACAAAGATGCGGGGCACCTGGTAGGCGGGAAGGATCAACATGAGCGGGGATTCGGATTCGTGCTTCGTGATGAAGTGTTTGAGCACCCAGGCAGCGATCACGACCATCACAATCGAGACCATATACATGCCGAACACCACTGTTCCCGCGCTACCCGGAAAGAAGATCTTGGCGATCATGAGGTAGATCGTCAGGCGCGCGGCGCACGAGGTATAGGGAGTGATGAGTACGGTGACCAACCGCTGGGAGGCGACCGGGAGCGTGCGTGCGGCGGCGAGCGATGGAAGATTGCATCCGAAGCCCATAATGAGTGGGAGCACCACGCGCCCGTCGAGGCCAATACGGCGCATGAGACGGTCGGCAAGGAAAGCGGCGCGAGCCATGTAGCCGGAATCTTCAAGAATCGAAAGCGCGGCGAAGATTGTGAACATAAGGGGAACGAAGGAGGCAACAACCCCAAGACCTGTCATGAGGCCGTCGATCAGGAGAGAGTCGATCCATGTGCCTGTTAGACCAACGGCGCCAAGTAGCCAGCCAATGCCGTTTGCAAGCGATACTGCACCGGGAGCAGTGTTCGTGAACGCGGACTCGAACAGGTCCTGAATCGGGCTGACCCACTCCCCTGCCAGCTTGAATAACAGCCACATGAGGGCGACGAACACGATCGGGCCCGCAAACGGGTTGAGAAACACTTGGTCCACCCGATCCGAGCGCGACGGTCGCGCGACGGCTTTTTGGGCGTTGTCGCTGATCGCGGACTCTACGCGGTCGACCCACGAGAAGAGCGTGGCGGCGCGTTGAAGTTCGCCGGTGGATTGCGGGTCGTGATCGATGGGCTGGGCTTCGGGGGCGTCAAGTTCGAGACCTGCGCGTGCCGCGTTGCCACAGCCGCAACCAAATCCAGAGGGTTGTTCATCTATCGCGCCCGAGCGATCGATGACGGCGGGACTGTGCTTACCGGAGCGAGACTCATCCAGGTACGTTCGGATCTCGACCGGGATTGGACCGGACGTTCCACCGCCACGTGGGTAACCGGCGTCGTTCCCGCAACCCTTTCCACACTGACAGGTCGTCTGCGCGAGCAGGTCGCGCGAATCGACCTCATTTATTCTGCAATCAGCCACGCGGGCATCCGTGGCAAACTTTGAGTAGCCGGGCGCGGTGGGGTCGGGATCGATGCCCGACACTCGCTTGGGTTCGCGAATGGCCTGCTCAATGAAACGGTCGAGCTGTGGATAATTCTTCGGTTCGCGAGGGTCAAACACAAGTACTGGAATGTCGAGTTCGCGCGAGATGGCCGAGGGGTTGATGATAATGCCGTTGTCCGCTGCCACGTCAGCCATCGAGATGACGGCGGCGAGCGGATAGCCAGTTTGGGCGAGTTGGGCCACAAGGTAGAGAGAGCGGGTAAGTGCGCCACCGTCGAGGACAGCGAGGACAAGGTCGATAGTGCAGCCATGGGTCAGCGGATTGGCGGTAGTCGACGAGAGCGTGTCCGCCACAACCTTTTCATCTGGGCTGTTGGGAACAAGCGAGTAGGTGCCGGGCAGATCGAGAATCGTAGCACCGACGTTCTTCCACGTACCCACCTGGACTTCGACAGTGGTCCCGGGCGCGTTCATGACGGCCTGGCGAGCACCGGTCACACCGTTAAACAGGGTGGATTTGCCAACGTTAGGGTTGCCGACGAGTGCGATCGTTGCACCCTCGCACGGGCGCTTCGATCGCTGGGTGTGGGCTGTTTGCTGGCTGGTCATGCAACTACAGGCTCCGCGAGAATTTGCTTGGCGGAGCGGTGGTCAACGGCCACACGCGATCCCGCGATATTAAGGACGATGCCGCCAAAACCGGCGCGCTGAATGATCGTGACCTCCGCGCCGATGCGCAGACCGATCTCTTGCATGCGCAACAGGCTCCGCTGCGGCAGTTCGATGTGCTTGAGACGAAGCGCTACGCGTGTGGGGCACTCAGCGAGCTTCATGACCCCTCCCAACACTTTGAGCAAATCAGTGCAACATGGGTAAGGCTACCCTTACCTCACTTAATTTCGAAAGCCTAAAGTCCTGAAATTCAAACCTTGGAATGAGTCTATTTAACGACGACGTTTGTGCAGTTCACACCTAGTGCGTGTCTTTCGTAGCGCCTCATAACGCATTTATGCAACCTCGTAGTTAGCCCAAGAGTGCGGGCTTCCTATTTCCATCCTGAATATGGGTGGCAAACCGAGCGATAAGGACAATTGGGAGCTCGTCGTCGTTGATTGAAATGCCGAGTGTGACGAGACAAGAGGGCCGGCCGCGCCCCTGACGGGGAACCGCCGGCCCGCGATCCGCAGGTCGACACCTGCGAACTACACACAAATCACTTAGTCGTGTGCTCCCGCAGTCTCGAGGTGGTCGAACTTGCGCTCGTAGGTCGACTCGTTGTCGATTGCGGCACGGCCTGCTTCGAGGCGCGCGATCGGCACGCGGAACGGCGAGCACGAGACGTAGTCGAGCAGGATCTTTTCAAAGAAGTGGATGGACGTTGGGTCTCCACCGTGCTCACCACACACACCCATCTTCAGATCGGGCGTCGTGTGGCGGCCGCGCTGGACGCCCATGTCTACCATGGCGCCAACACCGCCGAGGTCAACAGCTTCGAACGGCGAAATGCCGAACACGCCGTAGTCGAAGTACTCGTTGAAGAATGCGCCTTCGACGTCGTCGCGCGAGAAGCCCCACGTGGTCTGCGTGAGATCGTTGGTGCCAAACGAGAAAAAGTCAGACTCGGTTGCGATCGTGTCAGCGGAGACACATGCGCGCGGGAGTTCGATCATGTTGCCGATCGAGATGCTCAGCTTCTGACCGGTCTCTTTCTCGACGTCCGCGATGACTTCTTCCGCCATCTCGCGGACGATCTGCATCTCGCGAACCGAACCGATGAGTGGAACCATGATCTCCGGCTTAGGATCCTTGCCGTCCTTCAGCAGCTGGGCAGCTGCCTCAGAGATAGCGCGGACCTGAAGCTTGATCAGGCCTGGGATCTTCAGGCCGAGGCGGACACCGCGCAGACCCAGCATTGGGTTCTGCTCGTGATTCTGACGAACGGCGCGGAGCAGTTCATACTCTTCCTCGGTAACTTCTTCGCCCTTTGCTTCCTTCGTGGCGATATCGACCGAGAGCTGCGTGAGGTCCGGGAGGAACTCGTGCAGCGGCGGGTCGATGAGGCGAACGGTGACCGGCAGTCCGTCCATTGCGCCAAAGATGCCAACAAAATCTTCGCGCTGATGAGGGAGCAGCTTCTCGAGGGCTGCCTGCTGGGTTTGCTCGTCCTTTGCGAGGATCATTTCCTCAACGAGCTTGCGGCGATCGCCAAGGAACATGTGCTCTGTACGGCACAGGCCGATGCCCTCGGCACCGAAGTCACGCGCTGCTTTGGCATCCTCGGGGCTATCGGCGTTCGCGCGCACATTCATACGGCGGACCTTGTCAGCGTGTGAAAGGATGCGGTCGACAGCGTGGACGAGCTCCTTTGCACCCTCGTCCGGAGCCACTTCAAGTCCAGCTTCCAAACCGTGGGTGAGGTAAGCGGTAACCGGGGAATCGGTTACCGGTACGTCGCCTTCGAAGATTTCACCCGAAGCGCCATCGATCGCGATGACGTCTCCAACCTTGTACTGCTTGCCGGTGGACTTGACGTCCATCGTGCCGGCGGCCTCGTCGATCACGAGATCGTCGGCCCCCACAACACAGCAACGTCCCATGCCACGGGCGACCACGGCAGCGTGCGAGGTCTTGCCTCCGCGCGCTGTCAAAATTCCCTCGGCAACGACCATGCCTTCGAGGTCGTCCGGGTTCGTTTCGCGGCGGACAAGAATGACGGACGCGCCAGCCTTCGTACGCTGGACGGCCGTGGCGTTGTCCATGACGATCTCACCCACGGCTGCGCCCGGGGATGCGGGCATACCAGCTGAGATCTCCGTCTTCTTGGCCTTCTTGTCGAACTGCGGGAACAAAAGTGCGGTCAGTTGCTCACCCGTAACGCGCGAGACGGCTTCATCGCGAGTAATGAGCTTCTCCTCGACCAACTGGTCGGCAATACGGAACGCAGCGGCGGCCGTGCGCTTACCCACGCGGGTCTGGAGCATCCACAGCTTGCCTCGCTGAACGGTGAACTCGATATCACACAGATCGCGGTAGTGGATTTCGAGGCGGTCCATGATGGAGAGCAACTCATCGTAAGACTTCTTATCGAGCTCCTCCATCGCTGCCAGCGGCAAAGTGTTGCGAATACCAGCGACGACGTCTTCTCCCTGAGCGTCTTCAAGGTAGTCACCGTACACGCCGGAGTGACCGGTGGAGGGGTCGCGCGTAAAGCAGACGCCCGTGCCCGAGCCTTCACCCATGTTTCCGAACACCATGGTCTGAACGTTAACGGCTGTGCCGATGTCTGCCGGGATGTGCTCACGACGACGGTAAATGATGGCGCGCTCGGTGTTCCACGAGTTGAAGACGGCTTCGATCGCAAGATCGAGCTGAGTGCGGGGATCTTGTGGGAATTCCTCGCCAGTTTCCTTCTTGATGATGTCCTTAAATTCGGAGACGAGGCGCTTGAGGTCCTCAGTGGTCATCTCCGGATCGCCTGCGTAGCCCTTCTCATCCTGGAGTGCGTGCAGAGCGTCAGCGAACGGATCGCCTTCGATGTGAAGGACAGTCTTTCCGAACATTTGCAAAAGGCGGCGGTAGGAATCCCATGCAAAGCGCTCGTCGGAAGACTGCACTGCGAGGCCGACCACGGACTCGTCGTTGAGGCCGATGTTGAGCACGGTCTCCATCATGCCGGGCATCGAGAACTTCGCACCCGAGCGCACGGACATGAGGAGTGGATCTTTCGGATCGCCAAGATCCTTGCCCATCTTTGATTCAACTTCGCGAATTGCTGCCGTCACCTGGACGTCAAGCTCATCAGGAGACTGACCCTTCTTCAGGTAGACGCGGCAAGCTTCTGTGGTGATGGTAAATCCAGGTGGAACCGGGAGACCAAGCTTGGTCATCTCGGCTAGGTTTGCGCCCTTACCGCCGAGCAGATCCTTCTGATCCTTATCGCCCTCGGTAAAGTCGTATACGTACTTTGTCATCTTCCCTCCGTTGGGATATTTGGTCGTACCTTGAGTGATCATGAGGGGTGGCAACTCGCCACCGCGCACCGCTCCACAATCTACCACTGGCACCGGGCGATTTGCGACCTACGTCCCTGCCCTGTGACGGTCTTATGCCTCGAGCGTCGGCGTGATTCTGGTTAGCTCGACGATCTTCAGCGTTCTTTCAACAATGTCACGCCAGAGAGCCGAAGGACTGGATCATACGGGCGGCACCTGTGGTGGCGAACGCCGCAGGCGCGATCTCTAAATCACGCTCCTCGATCTGTGGCAAGAGCTCAAGTACCTGCTCCGGAAGTAGAGGGTCCGTTGCGGCAATTTCACGCGCCCAAATGACCAAGCAGTCCCCGCCCACTTGCCCACCCCGCAGTCGATGCCCCCACGTCTCGGCCCACCTTCTCCAATGGATGACCCTCACCGTGGCTCCGCTGAAGGTCACGCACGATAATCGACCGAACGGCGTCGTCGGAAAATTTGGAAAACAACTGAGGTGGCGCCGACGAACACGAAGACGGCGGTCGCGTTAATGTCGACACCGACGGTGGCAGACGTGATGTGCCAGGCACGGATCTGCACATTGGCATCGGGGGCCGACGTTGTGGATCATGTTTAGCGCTGTGAGGCCGGCGAATAGTCCGCTTAACGTCGCGCCGCAGCCCCATGGGAAAACCGTTAACGCACAGAAAAAACCGTTAACGCACAGAAAGGGCGGTGGCCGTAAGACCACCGCCCTATCCACGAGCATGTCAACCCAACACGTGTACTTGGGCCTGCTCACTTGAGCTACATCATCCACCCCAAGGGCACCGTTATGAGCTCCGGGAACGCAACCAAAAGCAACACGAGAACCGATTGCGATAGCAAGTACGGAAGTACCGTCTTGGTCACTTCTTCGATCTTCACACCGCCCACGGCACTCGCCACATTCAGTGACGGGCCAACAGGCGGAGTAATCAATCCCAGCACGTTCGCAAGGGTGAAGACGATACCGAAGTAGACGAGATCCACACCGGCAGCCTGAAGGACGGGAACCATCAGAGGAGTCAAGATCAAGATCGTCGGGATAACGTCCAAAATGAAACCGAGGATGAAAATAAAGATCATGAGAACAAGGACAAGGAGTTTTGGCCTCTCCACGAACGGTTCCATAATTTCTCGGACGACATTTGGAAGACCTGAAATCGTCATAAAGTAGCCAGCGACCTGAGCAGTTGCAGCCAAGAACATGACGACGGCGGACATCTTCGCCGAAGATACAAGCGCTCTGATAATAATCGAGAGATTAAGCTCGCGGTAAATCACGCCTCCAATGAAGAATGCGTAGACAGCCGCGATCACACCAGCTTCAGTTGCGGTAAAGATGCCTGAGCGTAGGCCGACCAGGATGATGACAGGGAGCATAATCGCCCAGAAGCCACCGCCAAGGAGCTTGAAGAACCCCTTCCAACCAGGCCATTCAACATCGCTACGAATGCCATCTTTGCGTGAAACAAAGAACCACGTAACGGCCATCAGGATCGTCAGGTAAATAGCAGGAACGATACTTCCAAGGAATAGCTGGGTGATCGACACGCCAGCAGTCGCACCGAACACGATGAGCGGAACGGACGGCGGCATAATCGGCGTGACGATATTCGTACCGGCAACAAGGCCAGCAGCTTTTCCACGGTCGTAACCAGAATTCACCATCATCGGGATGAGGATGGCACCCAGAGCCGCAGTCGAAGCAACAGCCGAGCCGACTAGCGCACCAAACAGAAGTGTCACGAGAATCGTCACGTAGCCAAGACCGCCACGGACACGGCCAACCGACACATTTGCCAGTGCGATCAGTCGCTGGGTGATACCGCCGCGGTTCATAAGTTCGCCGGTCAAAATGAAGAACGGCAACGCCATCATCGAGATGGAATCAGAACCACGTAGGAGTTGTGAAGCAATAATCTGCGGATCCGTTGCGCTACCACCAATTAGGTAAGCGGATGCAGCACCCGAAAAGAGCAACGCAAACGCAATTGGAACGCCGATCATGATCGCAGCGATAAGGAAGCCTGTGAGCGATCCGAGAATCGAATAACCGGACCGAGCGGCATAAATTAAACGACTCATTCCGCTTCTCCCTTCTTATCCCTTACTTTCGTGGAGGTGTCGCCACGGGTTTGGCCTTCCAACTCCTCGATTTCTCGGATGAGCTCTTGGATTTCTTCCTTGTCAGCTTCTTCGTACATCGCCTCTGCGGAATCATCGTTAATGGCAGCAAGGAGTTCTTCGATCGTCTTGCCCCGGAGCATGTTCACAATATTGATAATGGCCAAGATAATAATGGCGATACCAGTGACAGCACCGACCCCGCTGACGATCCAGCGCGGGAATTGCGTGGCAACCCAGCGATCGTTCACAGACTGCTGCGCGAGGGTGATACTGCCCATCATCAAGAGGTACATCACCCAAATAACAATTCCCTGGACGACGACGTAAGTCGCTTTGGCAAGCGGAACCGGCATACGCTCAAGGAGCATATTCACGCCCAGATGCCTGTTGTCGCGATAAGCGCCGATGGTTCCTAAATAAATTAGGAAAATAAACGCTAGTCGCGAGATTTCCTCGGACCATGCGAGACCCGAATTCAAAATGAAACGCATGATCACGTTGAGAAGCATGAACCCAACCATGACAGCCAAAAATAGCGCCATGAGGTATTCAATGCCTCTAAACAATCTGTCTAATGCTTTTGACATAGTAACTCCAAATCGAGTGGGGCAGAAAAACTTCTGCCCCACTCGTTCCCTAATTATTGGACGTCACGGATGCGATCGGTAAGATCTTCCGCCCAGTCATTTTCAGAGATGAGCTTGTCAACAACAGGCTGGGTCTTTTCGATGAGCATCTGACGCTCAGCTTCGTCAACCTGTGTAACAGTCACGCCGTTGTCTTGGAGGAATTCACGATCGGTCTTGACCGACTCGATGTAATTCGCCCACGCCTCTTCAACCGCCTTCGCAGCAGCTTCGTCAACAATGGCCTTATTCTCATCGGACAGACCGTCGTAGAACGGTGCTGCAACGATCAATTCGAGAGTTGCAATGATGTGGTTGGATTCGTAAACGTAATCCTGGACCTCGTAGAAACCTTCCGAAATGATCGTAACCATGCCGTTGTCCTGGCCATCCACGACTCCGGTTTCGAGAGCGGTGAACAGGTCTCCGAGCGGAATCACCTGTGCCGATGCACCCAACTCCTCTGCGAGACCAATGTGGATATCGTTAGGAGGCATACGGAATTTTTGACCGCTGAAGTCGTCAACACTCGTGAGTTCCTTCGCCGAGGAGAAGGTTCGCGCAGAGTTCGGTCCCCAACCCAAAATATAGGTCGAGGGGAACTGCTCGTGGAAGTCATCTGACATTTCCTGGGCGATGTCGCCCGTCCATACGGCCTGAGCGTGCTCCAGATCGCGGTAAAGGAACGGCCAGTCCGAAATCAGCATCTTCGAGTATTCCTGGTTCATCGGCGTGCCGACGATAACCATGTCGATGGTGCCATTACGGACACCATCCCAGAGGTCTCCCTCGTTGCCGAGTGTGCCGGAGTGGAAAACTTCGGCAGTTAGTTGGCCGCCCGATTCCTCCTCGATCATTGGAACGAAGACTTCGTCAATAGCTGCCGCCATGGGGTGGCTGGCTGCCCAATTCGAACCGATGCGGAACGACGTCGTTTCGCCGGCGTTATCCGAACCGTTATCGGAACTGCCTGCGTCTTCACCTCCACAGGCCGCGAGTGACAGTGCAAGGGTAGCTGCAGCAATTGATGCGACAATGCGTTTCATTGTTTCTCCTTTGAGATATGAGCTTGAATTTGTGTGATGTTTGATGGATAAGAACTAGGAGATGCGAATCATGACCTTGCTTGCTCCGGAATTACGATCCGAAGCGGTGGCAAAAGCCTCGACTGCATCATCGATGGAAAACTCATGACTAAGAATCGGGTCAACGTTCAATCCGTCAGCGAGAAGCTCGAGCGCGAGATCCATTTCATTGCTGAATCGGAATGAGCCAATCCAAGTAACTTCGCGTGTAACCAGCTGACCAAGACTAGCTTCGATTGGGGTTGCTGGAAGATTGCCCACCTGGACGAGGAGACCTCCGCGAGCAGTTGCCGAAAGAACGTTTCCAAGTGCTCTCGGCGCGCCAGAACTTTCAAAAATAATTTCGATATCTTCGGGTAGGTCATCTTCGCCGATGAGGACAGCCTGATCCGCACCGATGGCGAGCGCCCTATCAAGAGCCGGACGGGCTGTGTCTGCCGCGATAACGCGAGACGCTCCAAGCGCTTTGGCTCCTGCCATGAGAAGAAGTCCGATGGGTCCTGAGCCGTTGACAAGGATTTCTTTGCCAGCCACACCACCATCGACGAAATCTTCGGCCCTCTTAATCGCGTGGAGTCCGACGGCTAAGGGTTCGGCGACGGCTGCGCGTTTAAGATCTACTCCCTCAGGAAGAACACGGACCTGATCCGCTCGCATGCACTTGTACTCCGCCATACCACCATCCGTGTGGGGGTACATTGCGGCCGAGCCGAAGTATCGAACTTCAGGGTAAAGATTGGTCCTGCCCTTGATCCTCTCCGGCAAGACGTGCCCACCCACATTTGTGGCAGGATACGCAGCGCCAGCGACACCGATCATCGACTCGTCAACGCCTTCGCCAACTTCAACAACGACGCCGGAAACTTCATGACCAAGGACCAACGGCTCTTTCATGACTGCCGTTCCCGAGACACCCTGGTTTGCATAACCAAGGTCCGATCCGCAAACGCCTGCATAAGCGATCTTCATGAGGACTTCTCCCGGTCCTGGAGTGGGCCGAGGAATTGAATCGACTCGTAGATCGCCCGCACCGTGTGCTACAACCGCTTTCATTTTTGACATATCTGCCATAACTGCGCCTCCTTGCGCCTGACGAGTTGCTACGTAAAATAGAGTAACACTTAACTTGCATACATGTCTACCATGTAAGCTGAAATGCTAGTAGTGTTATGATCTGAATAACATGAAAAGAAGGAAGACCTATGGCATCCACACGCGCAAATAAAAGTGGTAGCGCACGCAAAACCGCGTTTAAAACGCTACGCAGGAAAATAATAAATATGGAATATTTGCCTGGCGCTCCCCTGTCTGAGAATGAGTTAGCGCGCGAAATGGGAGTCTCACGCACCCCCGTTAGAGAGGCTCTGATTCTCCTGTCCGATATCGGGCTAGTCAATGTCTATCCGAAGAGGGGAACGTTTGTCGCCCACTTGGATCCAAAAGATGTGATTGATGCCCAGTTTCTCCGAGAGGCAGTCGAGCTTCACTCACTTGCCAGCTTAGAACTCCCGGCCGACGCTGAAATTATCGCACAAATCGACGAGAATTTAACCCAACAAAGAGCGGCTATCGAGGTTGGTCCGAATGAGTTCTTCCAACTTGATGAAGAGTTTCATGTCTTGTTATTGGAACTGAGTGGCCATGCACGACTATG
>JBHWRK010000208.1:0-20803 GCA_043426715.1 Trueperella sp.
GTAACTGGATATTTACCAGACACGGCGTAGAATTGGCACTCGGAAGTGGAGAGTGCTATGTCTGAAGGTCTGACCCGCAGCCGACCAGACCGCGTGGCACGTTTGGACATCTAGGGGGTGCTTATGGCTCGAGATCGTCGCGCATTGGTCCTTAACGCGATCGTGCAAGACTACGTCAAGACGGGTGAGCCCATCGGCTCGCGCGCCGTCGTCGAGCGCCACCAGCTTGGAGTGTCCCCGGCCACGGTGCGTAACGATATGGCGGCACTGGAGGAGCAGGGTCTCATCGCCCAGCCACACACCTCTGCGGGCCGTGTGCCCACCGACGCCGGCTATCGAAAGTTCGTCGACCAAATCGCTGAGCTCAAACCATTGTCTCGTGGCGAACGCGCGGCCATCGAGAAGATGCTTTCCGAGGCCGTCGATCTCGATGACGTCATCGCACGTTCCGTCCGCCTCCTCGCCTCGTTTACGAATCAGGTTGCGATGATCCAATACCCCTCGCTTCGACGCACGGCTCTGCGCCATCTCGAGCTCGTGCCGCTAAGCGAAACGAAGACGCTCGTCATCATTATCACTGATGCGGGCAGGGTTGAGCAGCGCATCATCGCACGTGATTTTGAACTTGACGATGATGAAATCGCCGCCCTTCGTGCCGTTCTCAACGAGGAGCTAACCGATCATCAACTCGCTGACATGGCCGACGCTCTCGACCGCGTTGACGCCCGTTTGCCGCGCGAGCTCCGTGATGCAGCAGCCTCCATCGGACATGCACTGGAAGACGCGTTACGTAACGAGGCGGAAGAGCGCGTCGTCGTCGCTGGAACCGCTAATCTGACCCGCTACGACATCGACTTTGAACACACAATTTTTCCCGTTCTTGACGCCATTGAAGAACAGGTGGTCCTGTTGCGCATGCTTGCCAACAAGGAAGACGGTCTGCGCGTGGACATTGGAAGGGAGAACGTAAGTGATGTTTTTAACGAAACATCTGTGGTGTCCACCAATTATGTAGGTGCAGACCAGCAAACTGTTGCGCGACTTGGCATTATTGGACCGACGCGCATGGACTATCCCGCGACGATGTCATCCGTTTATGCCGTCGCGAAGTATCTATCCGACATTCTTGCAGCAAACTGACAAAGGACATTTGTGGCTGATTACTATGACATTCTCGGCGTGAGCCGAAACGCCACCGTGGCGGAGATTAAGAAGGCGTACCGCCGCAAGGCACGCGAGCTCCACCCGGATGAAGCAGGCGGTGGCTCGCCTGAAGAGTTTAAGGAAGTCAACAAGGCTTACGAGGTTCTTTCGAACGATGAAAAACGCCAGTTGTACGACATGGGCGGAGAACAAGCCCTGTCCGGCAACGGTTTCGCGGGTGCGGGCTTTGGCGGTTTCCAAGACATCTTCGACACATTCTTTGGCGGTGGCAACACGCGGCGCGGACCTGCGTCGCGTACGCGCCGCGGTCAAGATTCGCTCGTCGGCCTCGACCTCACTCTCGAGGAGGTCGTCTTTGGAGTTGATAAGGAGCTCCAGCACGACGCCGTCATCGAGTGCCCGCACTGCCACGGCCACATGACCGAGCCCGGTACGGAGCCAGTACCGTGTACAAACTGTGA
The DNA here is from genome assembly GCA_043426715.1 of Trueperella sp. GTDB lineage: Bacteria > Actinomycetota > Actinomycetes > Actinomycetales > Actinomycetaceae > Trueperella. The sequence continues at coordinate 1,626 of JBHWRK010000208.1, forward strand.
CGGCACAGGCACCACCCAGCGCCTCACGCAGTCGCTGTTTGGCCAGGTCATGGCGCAAACAACCTGTGGGCAGTGTCAGGGCTACGGCACCGTCATCGTCACTCCGTGTGGCGAGTGCTCGGGCGAGGGCCGCATTCGCGCATCCCAGACCGTGACTGTAAAGGTTCCTGCAGGAGTCGAGAACGGAATGCGCATCCGTTTGGCCGGGCGAGGCGACGCTGGTATCGCCGGTGGCCCTCCAGGTGACCTATTTGCCGAGGTACGAGTTGCGTACGATCCAGTTTTCACCCGCGAAGGCGACGATCTGCTGTGTACTCTGGAGGTCCCGATGACCTCTGCCGCACTCGGAACGACGATTGGAATCGAGACCTTTGACGGCGAGCAATCCATAGAACTCGAGCCCGGCACGCAAGCTGGACATATCGAGCGTCTTGAAGGACTTGGCGTAGGAAGGCTACATCGCCACGGTCGCGGCGATCTCAAGGTTCACGTCCAAGTGACGACGCCGACCAAGCTCGACTCGCATCAGCGTGAACTTCTCCAAGAGTTCGCGAACGCCCGCGGACAGGACACGGGTTCGCTTATTCAGACATCGTCGTCAGTCTTTTCTCGACTGAAGGAACGCTTCACTAGCCGATGACCAGATCGCTGTACATCGATACCGAGATTGACCCAGCTCTTAGAGAGTCCGATTATGTGACGCTCAGTGGGAGCGAAGGTCGCCACGCGGCCACGGTGCGGCGCACGAAGGTTGGCGACCAGATTGACGTTGTGAACGGGCGCGGACTGCGGCTCACGATCGAGGTTGACGAGGTGTCGAAGACCGACGTCGGGGGCCGGGTGCTCACTGCTGTCCAGGAACTGACCACGCAGCCACGCATCGTCGTCGTCCAGGCGCTCGCCAAGGGTGGTCGCGACGAGCAGGCGATCGAGACATGCACGGAATTTGGCGCGGACGTATTTATTCCGTGGATGAGCGATCGGACAATCGTGCGATGGTCCGATCCGAGGCGTGCCGAGAAGGGACGCGCCAAGTTGGCCAATACGGCGTGGGCGGCGGCTAAGCAGTCGAGGCGTGCGTTTGTCCCCGAGGTCGAGGCGGCGGTAACCACAAAGCAACTTGCCGAGCGCGTGCGTGAGTTTCCGGGTCAGGTGTACCTGTGCCACGAATAAGCACAAGAGCGCTTGGTAGACGCGTTACCGGACTCGGCGGAAGAGATCATGCTTATTGTTGGACCGGAAGGCGGCATCAGCCCGGAGGAGATAGACACCTTGTCGAGTTCGGGTGCTCGGATGGTTCTACTCGGCCAACACGTGCTCAGATCAGCAACGGCGGGAGCGTGGGCGAGCGCCGTTATTAGGGCGAAGCTCAGTTAGTATGGCAATAATGGAAAATAAGAAAACCGTGACCGTTCCGGATCGTATTCCGATGATCAATATTCTCGGACACCGCGACGAAGTTTTGCGTGCCCTGGAAAAGGGGCTCGCCCCCGTAGATATCCATGTGCTTGGTCCTGATATCACCTTGAGTGGTGAGCCGGCTGATGTAGAACTCGCTGCAGATTTGATCAGCGAACTTATCTCGGTGGCTGGCGCGGGTGAGCACTTGACGGTAGATGCCGTGGATCGCGCGATCACCATATTGCGCTCTGGGCTCGCCAAGCCGACCGATCTACTCAACACCGATATTCTGTCCAATCGCGGCAAGACCATTCGGCCGAAGACGCTCGGCCAGAAGGCGTATGTAGACGCGATCGACGACAACACGATCGTGTTCGGTATTGGCCCCGCAGGCACCGGAAAGACGTATCTCGCCATGGCGAAGGCCGTTGTCGCGCTGCAAAAGAAAGAAGTTTCTCGCATCGTGCTCACCCGTCCGGTGGTCGAGGCTGGCGAATCGCTTGGCTATCTACCGGGCTCACTGACAGACAAGATTGATCCGTACATGCGACCACTGTATGACGCGCTCTACGACATGATCGATTCGGATGCAATCCTCAAGCTACTAGCTGCTGGCACCATCGAGGTGGCTCCGCTTGCCTACATGCGTGGACGCACGCTCAACGATGCCTTCGTCATTCTTGATGAAGCACAGAACACGACGCCCGAGCAAATGAAAATGTTCCTCACTCGCCTTGGATTTAAGTCGAAGATGATCGTGACAGGTGACATCACGCAGATCGACCTGCCGAAGAACCAGACCTCGGGGCTCAATCTCGTCCGCCGCATTTTGCGGGACGTGGATGGCATCAAGTTCGTCGAACTAGGATCAGCCGACGTTGTCCGTCACCGCCTCGTGGCAGATATCATCGATGCCTACGCGCGCTATGACGCGGAATAGGGGAGCACAATGATTGAGGTTAACGACGAATCGGGCTTCGAACCCGCGATTGGATCAACGGAAATCTCGGAACTCGCCACTTACGTGCTTGACGAGATGCGCGTGCATCGCCAAGCTGATCTTTCTATCTTGCTCGTTGACGAGGAACAGATGGAGGTCCTTCACAAGGAGTGGATGGATATGCCGGGGCCGACCGATGTGTTGTCGTTCCCTATGGATGAGCTTCGCCCCGCCCCAGTGGGTGTCGAGCCGCAGCCGGGCATGTTGGGCGATATCGTCGTGTGCCCGAGCGTTGCGGCGCGTCAGGCGCTTGAATCAGGGCACGCCACGATGGAGGAGATCCTTCTTCTGGTGACGCACGGTATTTTGCACCTGCTCGGTTTCGACCACTCGGAAGAAGATGAGAAGAAAGAGATGTTCGATCTCCAACGTCGACTCCTCCTCACGTTCCTCGCTCGCAAACCACACGATCATGGTTCCGGCGACATCGACGATGTGGCGCCGGTGATGGACGAATGATCGAATCAGAGGTGTCGCCGGTCCTCGTTGGTGTGGTCACAATAATCGCGCTTCTTCTCGCGGTTTCAACCGGCATTATTCTCCAAGCGCTTAACACCGTGACGCGTATGAGGATCCGCCAGATTGGCGAGCAGGATGAGGTGAAGCGCAAGCTCGACAAGATTTATGACCGCCGACCAGCAGCGCTCGCCGCCCTATCAGCAGTGCGAAACGTCTTTATCATGGTCGTGGCGCTCGGCGTGGTGACAATCCTTGCTGACTACGTGCACAACATGTGGACCGTATGGTTTATTACGATTGTGATCGCCTCGGCACTGTTTTTGATGTTCGCGGTATTCTTGCCGTCGGATCTGGGCCGCAAGCGGCCCGTGATGACTCTCAACGCAACTGCTCGATTCATCTGGCCACTCACTCGTATCGGCTCCATTTTTGTGACCCGCCGTGAACCTGATGAGGATGAGCTCGAAGACATCCACGAACGTGAATTACAGGTCATGGTCGAACGCGTGTCCGAGTCGGAGGTGCTGGAAGACGATGAACGCTCGATGCTCCAAAATATTTTCGAGCTCTCAGACACGATCATTCGCGAAGTTATGATTCCGCGCACGGACATGGTGACCATGGAAGCGGAGGTGCCACTTGACAAGGCACTTTCTCTATTCACCCGGTCGGGCTTCTCACGTATCCCAGTGATCGGTGAGAACGTCGATGACCTCCTCGGTGTGTTGTACATGAAGGACGTTGTGCGACGCACGCATCGCCGCAGGGATACGGAAGGACTCGTCGCTTCGGACATCATGCGCGAGGCGCAGTTCGTCCCCGAATTTATGCTGGCTGACGAGTTGCTCGAGTTTATGCAGGCAGAGCAGAACCACATCGCCTTCGCCGTGGATGAATACGGAGGCATCGCCGGCATGGTCACGATCGAAGACATCGTGGAGGAGATCGTCGGTGAGATGGTCGATGAACACGATCGAGCTCAACCAGAAATCGAGGAGCTATCCGACGGCGTCTACCGCGTGCCTGCGCGCATGCCGATTAACGACATCGCGGAAATGTTCGACATTGATTTTGACGACGACGACGTGGACACCATTGCTGGCCTTCTCACGAAGGGGTTGGGCCAGATTCCCATCCGCGGTTCGGAGACTGAAACTGCTGGACTCCAGCTCAAGGCCGACCGGTTCGAAGGACGCAAGAAGCGCCTGTCCACAGTGATAGTTGAAAAAGCACCAAACGATAGGCCGGAGGAGCCACACGATGATGAATGATTATCCGGAGAATTTCCGCGCGGGATTCGTCTCCGTCGTGGGCAGGCCGAATGCCGGAAAGTCCACGCTCATGAACGCGATGGTCGGCACGAAGATTGCGATCACTGCAGATCAGCCTGAGACTACCCGCCGTATTATTCGCGGCATTGTTCATCGGGAAGATGCCCAACTTATCCTCCTCGATACGCCAGGTATGCACCGCCCGCGAACCCTTCTAGGTGAGCGGCTCAATGACATGGTGGGTGAGGCCCTCTCGGACGTCGACGCCGTGGTGCTCTGTATGCCCGCTGACGAACCAACAGGTCCGGGAGACCGCTACATTTTGGAAACGGCGAAGAAGACCGGGGCTCCAATTTTTGCCGTGCTTACCAAGACGGATAAGGTTACCGGCGACGCGATAGCCGAACGCATCATCGAGGTTTCTCAGATGCATGACTTCGCCGAAATCGTGCCTGTGTCAGCTGTGGCTGGCGAGCAAGTCACTCTTCTGGCCGATCTGATCGTAGAACGTATGCCTCTCAGCCCACCGTTGTACCCGGCGAACACGATTACGGACGAAACAGAAGAAGAACTCATTGCAGAACTCATCCGCGAAGCTGCGCTAGTCGGCGTGCGCGAAGAACTGCCGCACTCAATCGCCGTCGTTGTTGAGGAAATGATCGAACGCCCCCGCAAGAAGGGCGACGACCGTCCACCTGTGATTGCGATTAACGCGAATCTGTTCGTCGAGCGACCTTCGCAAAAGGGTATTGTGATCGGCAAGGGCGGCCAACGTATGAAGCGCGTTGGTCAACAGGCCCGTGAGAATATCGAACGGCTACTTGGCCAGCCGGTGTACCTCGATTTGCATGTCAAGGTGGCTAAGGAGTGGCAGCGCGATCCGAAGATGTTGGGGCGACTTGGGTTTTGAGCACGGCTAAGAAGACTTCGCGGCGTGTGCCGCTTGTGGTCACTTGGCTGGTTGCTGTCCTCATCCTTGGAACATGGGGTGTGTGGGCTGGGCCGGGTTGGAACCCGCAGCCGATGACCAATCTAGTTGTTCCAACGATGACATCCACGCACATCACATCCGCGATTCCTACACCGTATGTGGACGAGTTTGAGGTGCGTGAATCGGTTCATGAGGTAGACGGCCCGAACGGGCATGTGTTGAAGGTGACCTTACGAGAGCCGGTGGGCGTGGAGGATCAGCGCCCCGGGGTCGTCTTCTTACATGGCACTGGAACGTCGACGCATCAGGCGTTCGACCAGCACGCTACCTGGCTTGCGTCGGCAGGTATTGTCACGGCGGTACCGGATAAGATTCTGGACGACTATGACACACTTTCCCGCAACTACGAGGAACTCGCGGTCGGTTATCACGTTGTGGCCGATTGGTTACGTGAGCAACCGTCTGTCTATCGCGGCGATGTGGGGTATTACGGTGAATCGGAAGGCGCACTCGTGGCGCCTATTTCAGTGGTGCGAGATCAGCGGACTGCCTTTGTGATCTTGGTTTCCGATCCTGTCATGCCGATTCGTGAACAGGGAGCCTTGGCGGCCGATGCTTACTTGCGTCAGCTCGGGGTTCCTGAGCAGGTCTATAACGCAATTCCACGGCTTATCTCAGGAGCGATTGCTGACGGTAACTTCCTCTATGCGAACTTCGATCCGAGTCCGTACCACAAGCAGATCACGGTGCCCGTCATGATGTCGTATGGCACTAACGACCTGTCGATGCCCATCGTCCAGGGACCTATCATGGTTGCTGAGGATCTCGCCGAAGCGGGCAATACCTCGCTCATCCTGCGCTACTACGACGGTGCCGATCATGGGCTTCGCATCGATGGCATACATCAACAGCAGCCCTACCAAGATATTGCTGACTTTATTAATGGGCTCCCGACGTCTGCCTCAATGAGTACCCGTGTGGCTGGCGCGCAACCACGCCAAGACTACGTGGCCCAAACGGTCGATACTCCCCGATGGTTCGGATCGGGCGATGTGATGATCACGTTGCTCGCCTCGGGGGTGTTGCTTACGGTCATTGGTGCGGTCATGACCGTGATTGGCAGTCTGCCCGTTTTGGGGCATCAGCAGACTTATCGGGGCGTTGGACGCCCGATCGTTGCAAGTTCCGTTCTCGTTCTTGTCACGTGGGTGGCGTTTCTGGCCTACGTTCTGGCGATCGCGAATCTTGCACTGAGCTACGAAACGAACCGCTGGGTGGTTCAGGGTGGCTGGCTCGGCGTGGAAATTCTCGCGCTCGGCGCCGTGTATTTGCTCATGAGAGCCATGCGGATCTGGCGTGACCGGCCTATGTTCACGCGCGAGGCTGGAATGAATCTGCGCGTGCTCTTCGTCGGGCAAACGTTACTCCTGTTCGCCCTTGCCTATTGGGGTGTATATCCGAGCGTGCTGAGCTCCTAACACGCCGGGGGAGTGCGCTCGCGACATTCCCGAAAAGCCTGGCGGACTTGTAGGATGGTGCACGTCCTTCGATGAACCAGGTGGCTCGTGAGCAAGAAGTTATCGGCACAGGCAGTTTCGGTCTCTGACACCGGGCGAGTGCGTGCGAGAAATGAGGACAGGGTGCTCGTGTCTGAGACTCTGTTCGCAGTCGCAGACGGCATGGGCGGGCACACCCTTGGAGATGTGGCGGCTCAATACACTATCGACGCGTTGGCAGCCATCGAAGATGACCTCAATTCATACGTGAATATTGAAGACCGCAAATCCGCGATCAAGATTGCCTTGATAGAGGCTGCGGATACCATTTGCCGACATATTGACGGCTCTATCTCCCAAACAACCACCACGACGTTGCTGAACTTTGGCCGCGCCGCTGGAACGACGGTCGCTGGCCTCCACCTGTCCGACCAGCCGCTGATTTTCTACGTGGGCGATTCGAGGGTGTACCTGTACCGGGATCGAACGCTAACCCGGTTGACGCACGACCATTCACTCGTCCAGGAAATGGTGGACGCAGGTGAGATCACCGCTGAGGAGGCGCACACCCATCCACGCCGCAACATCATCACTCGCGCCATCGGGACATACGGGCCACCCGCCGTCGACTTCGTGGAAGCAGACCTACGCCCCGGGGATTTCGTTTTCCTGTGTTCTGATGGTTTGAGTGATGAGTTGTCGGACATGGAAATGACACAGATCATGCGGGATGCGATCGATATGAACGACGCAGTAAATCAGCTCGTCTCAGAGGCACTTTCGGCAGGTGGCCGAGACAATATTTCTGTCGTTCTTGCACAGATTGGAGACTGACGTGACACTTGCAATTGAATTCGTTGGCGAATGGTTCACTATTGATCCGAACGAACCGTTCCTCATCGGTCGAGAGGGTCCGCTGGAGTTGGATGACAACCCCTACCTTCACAGGCGATTCCTCGTTATCACGCACCAAGATGGCATGTACTGGATTGATAATCTGGGCTCGCGTCTGTCAGCAACTCTCGCGGACGAGGATGGTCAGACGCAGGCGTATCTTGCGCCAGGAGCCCGGCTTCCACTCGTGTATGCCCGAACGATCTTGCTCTTCACAGCTGGGCCGACGACCTACGAGATGATGATCGTCAATGATTCGCCGCCGTACACCCCTGCGAACGTCGTCAACGAAGATGAGGAGACAGGTGAGACGACGATCGGCCCTGTCGAACTCACTCCCTCTCAGAAGCTACTCGTGGTTGCATTGTCCCAGCCAGTCCTCACGGGCATGGGCACGACGTCGTCCATCCCGTCGTCGAAAGTGGCCGCCGACCGGTTGGGATGGCCGCTTACGCGATTAAACCGCAAGCTTGACCACGTGTGTGAGAAACTCACACGCCAGGGCGTGCGCGGCCTGCACGGCGGTCCGGACAGGTTGGCGGTCAACCGCCGCGCTCGCCTCGTGGAATACGCCGTTGCCACGCGCCTCGTGACCTCGGATGATTTGCAGATGCTCGATCACCCCAGGGACTTTGACGAGTAATGCAACAGAGCAGTATTGGCGACTTTAGTTTCCGGTGGTCGATCGGCGGTAACTATGTGAATGCGCTTGCCGAGGCGCCGATTTTTCTGCTGACTGATCCCGCCGATGATTCTGCGGCTCGGATTGTTGGCCGGCGCCTACTCGATGGGTTCGGTGCGCTCGCTCGAACGACCACGCAGATCGAGCCGGACCACATTATTCGCGTCTGGGACGATGCGATCATGGCTGCCGAAGAAGACTTGGCGACGATTACGATGGTGGCCACCGATGCTGAGCTACCCGCTCCCGACCTGCACGCCGCACTACTCGCCGTCGTCAAAAATGATGGTGAATGGATGTGGATGATCCACACGACTGGCGACCTCTTCGTCCTGTTCCAGGATGGCGACCGCATTGTCACGAAGCGTGGGGACTACACATTTGTGCCGATGGCTGCTGGGCAGAGATTCGTTCTCGTGACTCGTGCGCTGTCCGCTTTCCATTCCTCAGACAGAATCACAAACGTCGTCACACAGTTGCGACGTGCCCAACGCGCAGCAGCGGTTCTGGTGGCTAACACGCCCGAACATAAGCGTGATGAGTCCACCGCGATCGTCGTGGATGTTCACGACGCCGAATCCATCGCCGCGCTGGAATTTCCCGAAACGTTGTTACCAGGAGATATCACTGAGCAGCCTGTGGACGAATCCATAGGGATAGACGCAAATTGGGCGTTGAGAGCTCTCGGTTTCGGAGAGTCTGCCCAGAAGGATCCTGATCGTAAACTCACCCCGCCCGAACTCGACGATTTTGTGTTCGTGTCCTATTTAGGTTCAGGCGGCTTCGCGGATGTGTACCTATACGAGGAACAGACGCCGAAAAGGTTGGTGGCGATCAAGGTATTACGGGCGGGCCAGAGCCAATCGAGCAGAGCTGATTTCCGGGCTGAGATAGACGTGATGGGCCAGCTGGGCAGCCACCCGTCGATCGTGTCAATTTATGACGCGGACGTGACTGACAAGGGGCAACCGTACATCGTCATGCAGTACTGCCCGGGAGCTTCGCTGTCCGAGCGACTGATTGACGGACCGTTACCGATCGTGGACGTTTTGCGTATTGGCATTCAACTTTCCTCGGCAGTTCACACCGCTCACATGCTTGGGATTGTCCACTATGACATCAAGCCTTCTAACGTACTCGCCAGCGAATTCGGCCGCTACCAACTTGGTGATTTCGGCATTGCCGCTCTTGTCGGGACGTCCGGAACGGAGGTTGCTGGTATGTCGATGCCGTGGGCCGCTCCCGAGGCGCTACGCGGGGAGGAGAGCACCTACCTCGCCGATGTTTACTCGGTGGGAGCCACCCTGTATACGGCTATTTATGGCCGAGCACCGTTTGCCGGCAAGGGCCTCAGCCGGCGGGCTTATATCTCACGGGCGTTGACTGAAGATATTTTATACCCGGCGATCGAGGACGTGTCCGAAAATAATCACGACAAGATCGTCAGAGTGTTGCGCGGTGCGCTCGAGCGTCAACCTGCCGCGCGAACAGCATCCGTGGCAGATATCGGGCGTGCACTGCAAGAGATCCAGCGCGATCTTGGCGAGCCGGTCAGTGAACTGGAGATCCCACAGACGTAAGAAATGTTGTCAGCTGATGTTCTAGCTGGAATCGGTTCGGGGTTCGGCACGCTGACGTGCGTTGAAAAAGCCTTGGTTATCCCGCCACGGTTGTCCGTCGTGTTGAGCTTGCGTTACGAGGTCTGTGCCTCTTGCGATACGAGAGTCGTTGGACGGCAAGACATCGTCGTCGTTCAAGAAGTGGACGCCTCACGTGACAAAGTGGAAATCGCGAGTAGTGTAGGCGTATGCACATGGCGCTTCTCCTTATTCGCCGCGGTGAGGTCACCAGCTGACACCTCCCCGCGGGTATCTGTGTTGGCTACGCGAAAATATCCGCCATTGACTAGTGGGAGAAAACCAAATGAAAACTGAGGGCTTTAGAACGCGACAACAGCCCACGAATATGCCGATCTCGAAGTACCGGCATTTCCTCGAATCGAATCCGGTGAGTCTGCCGGATCGTAGCTGGCCTGATAACCGCATTACGAAAGCGCCGCGTTGGCTGTCCACCGATCTACGCGACGGCAATCAGGCATTGATCAACCCGATGAATCCTGAGAAGAAGCGCATGCTCTTTGACCTGCTTGTTGACATCGGCCTGAAGGAAATCGAAGTTGGTTTTCCTGCCGCGTCGAAGGCGGATTTTGATTTCGTTCGCTCGCTGGTTGAGGACAACGCGGTACCGGATGACGTGACGATTTCGGTGCTCACTCAGTCAAGGCCCGAAATTATCCACCGGACCGTGGACGCCCTCCAGGGTCTGCCACGTGCGACCGTGCACCTGTACAACGCCACGGCGCCCGTTTTTCGTGACGTCGTGTTTCGGATGGACAAGGAACAGATCAAGCAACTCGCCGTGTCAGGCACACAGGAGCTCACGGCCTACATGGAGAAGTCCTTCGACGATGAAACCATTGTGGGCTTCGAGTACTCGCCCGAGATTTTCGTGGACACCGAGCTGGAATTCGCGCTCGAGGTGTGCGAGGCCGTCATGGACGTGTGGGAGCCCGGACCAGACCGCGAAATTATTTTGAATCTGCCGACGACGGTCGAGCGCTCCACGCCCAATGTGTACGCTGACCAGATCGAGTGGATGAGCCGCAACCTGTCCAGACGCGAATACATCGCGCTGTCCGCCCACAACCACAACGATCGTGGAACGGGCGTTGCGACCACCGAGTTGGCGATGATGGCTGGCGTGGATCGGGTTGAAGGTTGCCTGTTCGGACAGGGTGAGCGGACCGGAAACGTGGATCTCATTACGGTGGCCCTCAACCTTTTCTCGGACGGCATTGATCCGCAGCTCGACCTGTCAAACCTGCCGGAGATTCGCCGAGTGGTCGAATACTGTACTGAGATGGAAGTGCCACCGCGCGCTCCGTATGGCGGCGATCTCGTGTACACCTCGTTTTCTGGCTCGCACCAAGACGCGATCAAGAAGGGCTTCGCCGAACGAGCGAAGAAAGTGGTTGAAGCAGGCGGCGATGAGAACGCCGTGCTGTGGGAACTGCCCTACCTACCGATCGACCCGAAGGATGTGGGCGGAACTTACGAGGCTGTTGTTCGAGTCAATTCGCAGTCCGGCAAGGGCGGCGTGGCTTACTTGCTTTCGTCCACCCGCCATCTGGATCTGCCCCGCCGCCTGCAGGTGGAGGTCTCGAATCTTGTGCAAAACCGTACCGATCGTTTTGGCGGGGAAGTCACGGCCGACGAGTTGTGGAAGATTTTTGCCGACGAATTCTTGCCTCACACACATGCAGACGGCCTCAAGCCGTGGGGTCGTTTCTCGCTTCGAGGCATGACAGCCACGACGGCGGACGAGGGCAAGGAAACCATCCTGACGGTGACGCTGCGTGAGCGAGACGCCAATGGTCAAACGGTTGACCACACGCTGGCTTCAAAGGGTAACGGTCCAATTGACGCGTTCACGCGGGTGTTTGAGGAGTTCGACCTCGAGATTCACGTCCTCGATTATGCCGAGCATGCGCTGTCCGAGGGCCGCGATGCGACCGCTGCCTCGTATGTCGAGTGCGATGTGAACGGCCAGGTCCTGTGGGGCGTCGGTATCGATCCGTCGACTATGACCTCGGGCTTCAAGGCAATCGTCTCGGCGGTTAACCGCGCCCTGAGATAGACAGGCGACGCCCGAACAGATCGACACGCGGACGGGCGGACCAAGGTTCGAAAAATCTCGATTCTTGGTTCGCCCGTCGCCGCATGGTCTGCGCCGGCCACCAGTCGCGCCGGTGCTCGTGCTGAACCCGACGATCCAGGTGCCACAACGTCAGAGCAAGTAGCGCCGGGTATCCTTGAACTCGTAGATGCTCCGAGGTTGCTCCGGCAGAAGAATGAGCAAAGTATCTGGCAGACAGCTCACCTCCTTGCAGAGTCGGTCATGGGTTGGGTATGTCTTTACCGGACTTGCGTAGCTACTGCGCAATCATTGGTCCCTACTTGGTAACCACCCTGTCAAGAGATTCACGCGTGCTCCTCATGGGAAGTATGTGAAGAGGTGAGATAATGACGGCGTGAAGACTTACCGTGACGATGCCATCGTGTTGCGCTGCCATGATCTTGGCGAAGCTGACCGCATCATCACGATGCTCTCGCGCCAGCATGGCAAGGTGCGCGCAGTGGCAAAGGGCGTGCGCCGAACAAAATCGCGGTTTGGCTCGCGGGTCGAACCGTTCTCGATGGTCGATGTCCAGCTCTATAAGGGCCGCAACCTGGACACGATCACACAGGTCGAATCGCGCAACCAATACGGTAGGACACTTGCCACGAATTACGATGCGTACACCACAGGCTCGGCCATGCTCGAATTAGCCGATCGACTCACCGGCGATGACCCGGATCCAGCCCAGTTCCAACTTTTGCACGGCGCGCTTCACGCCGCGGCAACAGCTGCCCACGAACCCGATCTTGTGCTTGGCTCCTACATGCTTCGCGCGATGGCGCTGTCCGGGTGGGAGCTGGCGATTTTCGAGTGTGCGATGTGCGGCGTTCAAGGACCACACGAGGCGTTTCATGTGCCGTCTGGTGGGGCAGTGTGTGACGACTGCCGACCGCCTGGTTCCACGATTCCGACAGTCGATACGTGGCAGCTTATCGGCGCGCTCAATGAAGGCGACTGGCGAATTGCCGATCAGGCGACGACGGTGGCGCGCAAGTCCGCCGGAGCCTTGATTTCCGCGTTTGTCCAGTGGCAGCTAGAGACCAAAGTGAAGTCGCTACGAATGGTTCACGTGGGAGTGGAGAGCTAAATGGCAGAACAAACGATCCCGACCGACCACGGGGCCGCGCACGTCGCCGTCGTTATGGATGGCAACGGACGCTGGGCGAACGCACGAGGACTGCCGCGCACCGATGGTCACCGGGCTGGCGAAGACGCGCTCATGGACGTTATCGCCGGCGCTATCGAGGCGGGTGTCAAGGTGCTGTCCGTCTACGCGTTTTCAACGGAAAACTGGAAGCGATCACCGCGCGAGGTGTCTTTTCTCATGGGGTATTCGCGCGACGTCATTCGCAAGCGACGCGACGAACTTAATTCGTGGGGCGTGAAAATTTTATGGTCAGGGCGCCAAGCGCGACTGTGGGGATCTGTGCTCAAGGAGCTCAAAGAGGCCGAAAGGCTGACGCGCAACAACTCGACGATCATCTTGAACTTCTGTGTCAATTACGGCGGGCGGGCTGAGATTGCGGACGCCGCCGCGGAGCTTGCTCGCGACGTTCAGCGTGGACGGCTTCGACCCTCGGAGATCAACCCGCGAGTGCTCAGTCGATACCTGTATCAGCCGGATCTTCCCGACGTCGATCTTTTTATCCGTACCGGTGGCGAGCAACGCACATCCAACTTCATGTTATGGGAGTCAAGCTACGCGGAGATCATGTTCGTGGACGTGGCGTGGCCGGATTTCGATCGGCGCACGCTGTGGGAGTGCCTTGATTGGTATTCGACACGCGACCGCCGCTTTGGAGATGCGAAAGACAAGGTGGCCGACCGCTAAGTGGGCGAATGCGCCGATGTCGGTGTAGGTGCGTAGAATATAAGGCATGTTTCAACGGTTAGACCTTCGTGACAGTTCGCTCTCACGTGCTGAGATCGCAGCAAAGCTCCCGCGTGCAAAAGTCGATATTGATGTTGCCCTCGAATCCGTGCGTCCAATTATTGATCAGGTGCGCTCCGAGGGGGCCAGTGCCTTGCGCGCCTTGGCAGAAAAGTTCGACGGTGTGCGGCCCGAGCATTTGCGCGTGCCTCAAGAAGAGCTTGACCGTGCCGAAGCAGGGCTGAGCGATGAGCTTCGCGAAGCACTGATGCTCTCAATCGAACATAATCGTGCGGGCCACAAGGCCCAACTGCCGCGCGCGAAGGAAACAGAGATCGTGCCCGGGGGAGTCGTGCGTCAGCGCTGGATTCCCGTGGAGCGTGTTGGTCTGTATGTGCCGGGCGGGTTGGCAGTGTATCCTTCCTCGGTCATCCATAATGCCGTGGCCGCGCAGTCGGCGGGCGTGGATGAGCTTGCACTCGCCTCGCCACCCCAGAAGGAATTTGGCGGCCTGCCGCACCCCACAATTTTGGCTGCATGCGCGCTACTTGGAATCACCGAGGTCTATGCGGTGGGCGGCGCGCAGGCCGTGGCGATGTTTGCCTACGGTGCAGCGGGGGAGTCTGGAACTGCCGACGAAAGCGTGCTGTGTGAGCCTGTGGACGTGGTGACCGGCCCAGGCAACATCTATGTGGCAGCGGCCAAAAGGGCTGTGCACGGAGATGTCGGCATCGATGCGGAGGCGGGAACCACCGAGATCGCTGTGATTGCTGACGCACATGCGAATCCTGAGTACGTGGCCGCGGATCTGCTCTCGCAGGCTGAGCACGATCCGGCAGCTGCATCCGTGCTGATTACAGATTCTGTCGACTTTGCTGATGCGTGCGAAGCTGCGATCACGAAACAGGCGGAGGCGACCGTACATTCAGAGCGTGTCAAGACGGCACTGAGTGGCCCGCAGTCAGGCATCGTGCTGGTGGATGATATTAACGCGGCGATTGAGGTGGCGAATGCCTATGCAGCCGAGCACCTCGAGATCCACACGGTGAATGCGGGTGAGGATGCGAAGAGAATCCGGCATGCAGGCGCAATCTTCGTTGGACCGTATACCCCGGTTCCTTTAGGTGACTACATGGCGGGCTCGAACCACGTGCTGCCCACGGGAGGAACGGCGAGGTTCGCTGCGGGGCTCAACGTCATGGCCTACATTAAATCGGTCCAGGAGATCGAGTACACGCGTGAGGCGATGGCCTCCATGCAAGGTCCGCTGACGGCGCTCGCTAACGACGAGGACCTTCCGGCACACGGCGACGCGCTTGCTATTCGTACCAGCGACACCGAGTCCGCTACATCAGAGATGGAGAACGAATGACGCTCCCACTTCGCCCTGAATTCATCGGGGAGGCACCTTACGGCGCTCCCCAGCTCGACGTGCCAGTGGTGCTCAATACGAACGAGAACCCGTATACCCCCGAAGCAGAGGTCGTCGACGAGGTCGCCACGCGAGTGGCCGAGGCGGCCTCGGGTCTCAACAGGTATCCTGACCGCGAATTCATGGAGCTTCGCCAGGCACTGGCGGATTACCTCGCTATCGAATCAGGAGTCGAGTTTCCTGCCGGTCAGCTGTGGGCCGCGAACGGCTCGAATGAGATCATGCTCCAAATTCTCCAGGCCTTTGCAGGTCCAGGCCGAGTGGTCATGACCTTCACTCCGTCGTATTCGATGTATCCCGAATACGCGCGGAACGTCTATGCGGATTTTGTGGAAATCGAACGTGACATCGATTTCGAGATCGATATCGACGCGGCTCCAGCTCAAATTGCCGAGCACCGGCCGTCCGTCATCCTTCTCGCCTCACCAAATAATCCAACTGGCACGGCCCTGGATCTGGCGGATCTGCGTGCGATTCTCGATGCAAGTGCTGGCGCGGGTCCCGAGGTAAACGGACAGGCAACCGATACAGTCGTTGTCGTTGACGAAGCGTACGGGGAATTTCGCAGGGACGGGGTGCCTTCCGCTCTTGAACTGCTCTCAGATCATCCGAACCTGATCGTCACGCGCACGATGTCGAAGGCGTTCGGCGCTGCGGGCCTCAGACTTGGGTATATGGCCGCGAGTCAAAAAATCGTTGATATGGTGCGAATTGTGCGCTTGCCCTATCACCTCTCGGCTGTCACTCAGGCGGCGGCGTTAGCCGCACTCTCGCACCGCGATTCGCTCATGGAGCAGGTGAGCCAGATCCGCTCAGACCGCGACGCTCTGGCAACAACGCTTGAAAGTATGGGTCTTGAGGTTGCGGCGTCGGACGCGAACTTTATTATGTTTGGAACATTCGAGGATCGCCACGCTGTGTGGCAGAAGCTCCTCGATCGAGGAATTCTGATTCGCGAAGTTGGGCCCGAGGGCTGTCTGCGTGTGAGTATCGGAAAGCCTCACGAAAATGAGGCATTTGTTGCAGGTCTGAAGGAGGCCATGGCATGAGTCGGGTAGGAAAGGTCGAACGCGCCACTGCGGAATCGACAGTAAAAGTTGAAATCGATCTGGACGGTACTGGAAAGTCGCAGATCAACACGGGTGTACCGTTCTACGACCACATGCTGACGTCACTTTCGAAGCATTCGCTTATCGACATGACGATCGAGGCCGAAGGCGATATCGACGTGGATGTCCACCACACGGTAGAGGACACGGCGATCTGCTTGGGTCAGGCGCTGAAGATCGCGCTCGGTGACAAGCGGGGGATCGCACGCTTCGGCGACGCACTCGTTCCACTCGATGAGTCGCTGGCCCGAGCGGTTGTGGACGTGTCCGGACGCGCGTACGTCGTGCACCGGGGCGAGCCAGAGGGCCAAGAATACCACCTCATTGGCGGTCACTTCACTGGATCCATGACACGCCACGTCTTCGAATCGTTCGCCCTGAACGCGGATATCTGCCTCCACATTGAACTCGTCTACGGTCGTGATCCACACCATATTGTGGAGGCTCAGTTCAAGGCACTGGCCCGCGCGTTGCGTGCCGCCGTGGAGAAGGATCCGCGCGTTGACGGCGTTCCATCCACGAAGGGCGCCCTGTGAGCAAGCGTCGCTACCTCGTCCTCACTCCGTTTCCACGCCCCGAGATTGTGGCAGGAACGCTACGCCTGCGCGGAATTAGCGCATACGTCGTCGGCACGAAGTCCGGCGCGTGCGTGGTGCGCGATGTGGATAAGCCGCTGTTTACAGACTGGGACATCGCCGAACTTCTCGGTGCGGAATCTTCAAAATCCGCGGAGCCTGAGGACCCGTCGGATAACCCGGATAACCTCGCGGGCCCGCTCTCGCAGCTGTCGAACTACGGCGTCGTTCTTTTGACGGCTGAGTTGGGCGACGATGTCGGCGCGGAAACCGGGGTATCGGGCTTGGTCACCGCAGTGCGATACATCAATGGAAAGCGCGGAGATGATGTTGCGGCGGGCATGCTGCTCAACGTTGTGGATCCTAAGGTCGAGCACCTAATTTTGGGAGACCTTGACCTTGACAAAGAGGGAATTTTGACCAGTGACCTCTCCCTGCAGGACGTCGAAAAGTACCTCGGCATCTCGAAAGATGACGAATGATCGCAGTCCTCGACACCGGCATCGGCAATGTTCGCTCCGTGGTGCGTGCGCTCCAAAAGGTTGGTGCCCACGCCGAACTAACCTCGGATCCTGTTAAGCTCCGCGATGCCGACGGACTCGTGGTGCCCGGAGTGGGTGCCATGGGAGCCGTTATGAAGAACCTCAGAGCTGTCCGCGGCGACCGCATCATCGAGCGACGACTCGCAGGCGGGCGGCCGGTTCTCGGCATCTGTGTAGGTCTTCAGATCATGTTCGATCACAGCACCGAACACGGCAGAGCTGAAGGACTCGCTCAGTGGCCCGGTGTCGTTGATCTCCTCTCGTCAGATGTCGTCCCGCACATCGGTTGGTCAAAAGTCGAGGTGCCGGAAGGCTCCACGCTTTTTAAAGGAATCGAAGACGAGCGTTTTTACTTTATTCACTCCTACGCCGTGCAAAGCGACCCTGCGGCTGAACTCACGGAGGAGTTGTTCGAACCGCCGCTCGTCACGTTCGCCGAGCACGGCGCGCGGTTCGTGGCGGCCGTCGAAAATGGGCCGCTCATGGCCACCCAATTCCATCCAGAAAAATCATCCAATGCAGGGCTACAGCTCCTGCGCAACTGGCTAGACACCGTCTAGGCAAAGAAAGGACTTCTATGAGCAAGCGTCTTGAATTGCTTCCCGCAGTCGACGTTGTCGAGGGCAAGGCCGTCCGCCTGAACCAGGGCGAGGCTGGCACGGAGAAGGTGTATGGCGAACCTGCCGAGGCTGTCGCCACCTTCGTCGAACAGGGGGCCGAGTGGATCCACCTTGTGGATCTGGACGCGGCATTCGGGCGCGGGTCGAACTATGACCTCATCCGGTCGATCATCAATAACCAGACTGACGTGAAGATCGAGCTTTCGGGCGGAATTCGCGACAATGAATCGCTTGAGCGCGCCATCAAGGCTGGTGCCACACGCGTCAACCTTGGAACCGCGGCGCTTGAGAATCCGGAATGGACGCGCTTTGCGATCAAGGAATACGGCGACAAGGTAGCGGTGGGCCTCGACGTCCGCGGCGAGACTCTCTCGGCTCGGGGTTGGACGAAGGATGGCGGCAACCTCTGGGAGACGCTCGAGCGCCTTAACGAGGATGGCTGCAAGCGTTATGTTGTGACCGACGTGAAGACGGACGGCATGCTCACTGGCCCGAACCTCGATCTTATGCGCAAGGTCTGCGAGCGAACCGATCGACCGGTCGTCGCCTCCGGTGGCGTCTCCTCACTCGAAGACATCGCCGCACTTCGTACACTGACCGATATCGGCGTGGAGGGAGCAATCGTGGGTAAGGCGTTGTATGCTGCCAAGTTCACCCTTCCGGAAGCGCTGGAGATTGCCGACGGCGATGCCCGATAGGTTATTTGCACCCAATCCCTTTGCCGGTGACGACGGTCGGATTACTCCCGAACTTGCCGCGGCTTACCGCGATCCTGAGCACCTGCGTACCGAGGCGATCGTTGAGGCGCTTGGGCGAGTTCTCATGCCTGTGCTCCCGCACGCGCATCCTGGCCGTGACGAGGACGGGAACATCGGCGGACACGTGTCGCGAGAGAACAAGCAGGACCCACTCGCGTGTCCCGATGATGAACTGGTGACCGTCGAGTTTCCGGGCGGACGCACGGCGTTCCCGATCTTCTCGAGCGTGGACGCGTTGCTCGCGTGGAACTCGACGGCACGACCTGTTCCGATCGCGATTGAGCGAGTGGCCGCTGCCGCACTCCAGCGCGGGGACGGTGTACTAACCCTTGATGAGGGATCTACCGATATGACATGGCTTGGCCGGTCCGCCGTTGCCGCCCTAGCAACTGGGACTGAC